>JADKJG010000006.1:300000-398000 GCA_016722375.1 Bacteroidota bacterium
CATAATGCACATGAAGAATATCCAGATGTTCGAATAATGCCACATCCACAATCTTGCTTGCTAAGGCACTTTCATAAGGTGGATGTTGAAATAAAGGATAGCTCATTGCCGCGACTTCATGGTAGAATATATTCTCGTTAAACGAGCCTAACCGAGCCGGTTCCTGATACGTAATAAAGTGTATGTGATTGCCCTTTCGTGCCAAAGCTTTTCCTAACTCTGTAGCGACCACTCCACTACCTCCATAGGTAGGGTAACACACGATTCCAATTTTCATATTCGGATAATCAAGTTATTAGAAGACGTGAAGGTAAATAGATTGCGGACTGAATATTAATTGCTAAGGGCTTTATAAATTACCTCCTGTAAATCAGTACGGATATTCATTTTAACTAACTGGTTGTTTTCCGCGTTGGGATATACCCTATTACAAAGGAAAACATAGGTCAAATGATTCTCCGGGTCGCTCCAAACACAGGTACCGGTGAAGCCTGTATGACCAAAAGCCGATAAGGGAACTTTATCATAACAAGGAGAAGATTTTGAAATGTCCGGCTCTGGTTTATCAAAACCATAACCACGACGAGAAATTTTGGAGTGCCGGGAAGTAAAAAGTCTTACCGTAGAAGAATCCAAAAGTCTTTTCCCATTGTAAACTCCGTCATTCAACAGCATTTGAAATAAAGCTGCTAAATCAAAAGCATTACTGAATAATCCGGCGTGTCCGGCTACTCCTCCAATCATAGCCGCCCCGGGATCGTGCACGTATCCTCTGATTTGTCGTTTGCGAAAGATTGTATCGTTTTCTGTAGGAGGGATCCGGGTAGCAGAGATTCTATTCAAAGGAAGATATCCAATCCGAGTAAGTCCCATCGGACGGTAAAAGAATTCCTCAACATAGTCACTCAAGCCTATTCCAGTAATTCTTTCGACTATTTTTTGAAGTATATAAAAGTCATTATCGCTGTAAACATATTTAGGATGCTCTTCAATGTCTGAATGAGAAATGATATGCCAGATCGAATCCGGATAATCGGATCTTAGGAATAAACTATCTGCTACCGGAATACTGAAAACAGCATCAGGTGCTTTGCGATAATATCGGTCAAAATCACTACCAATCGTTTGTTTGTAAAATGGAATGAAAGCCTTCAAGCCGGCCTGATGTGTTAAAACATCTTTCAGTTTTAGGTTTCGTATGGTAGCGCTTTTCGGCAAATCAAGGTAATCCTCCACCGTCAGATTCAAATCTAGTTTTCCTTCATCATACAACTTCATGACGGCCAAAGTCGTAGCTGCTACTTTTGTGATGGAAGCAAGATCATACACATCGGTATTATTGACCCGATCCTTTGTCTCATAAATTTTGTTGCCATACGATTTATTCCAGATCACCTTCCCATCCTTTGCTACCAGCAACTGGCAACCGGGAAAAGCCTTATTTTGAATCCCTACCCGGACAATTTCATCCATCTGTTTCAAGTTCTCCTTTCTTATAGATACTTCTTCAGGAAAAGAGAGTTTCAATCGGTATATCGTATCAAAAATAAATCCAGTACCCTCTGTAAAATTATTTGATGCCGTGACAGGTAGTATTCCTGAGATTTTCTCTGCACCAAACAAGGCATTGGCCGCTGCCAAATTAGTCGCATCATTATCCTCATGTGCCAGAATTATCTAGGGCAGAAACTCAAAGTATTGTAAGCTGTATGGATTTCCGAAAACAACCAACACCACTTTTGTCCTTCCTGAAAGCGCTTCCGTAAACTTCCTCATTTCTTCGCTTACGTTATAATTCTTGGAAGCAAGACGCGACATTCCATGCAGGTCAATAATCACCAAATCATACTTCGCCAGAGAGTCTATCAGATTCTTAAATCCAGTCCGGCTATGCTCCTGTGATTGGTTAAACAAATCCATTTCAGCAAATTGGTTGATATGATTTTGAAACATGGAAGTGCCGCTGTTTCCAATAGAGAGAGAGGCTACTCTTTTATAATCCCAGTCTTTAAATGGAAGTCGTTTATCCAAATTAGCAGCTATGGTGATCGCTTTTTCATAGAGTTTCTGGCGAAGGAGTGTAGCCTTCGTGTTATTCAAATCCGCATAAAGGTTTCCCATCTTAATCCGTTGCGGATTATTTAATCCCAACTTATATTTATAAGCCAGCACTTTCTTCACCCGCATTTGAAAATCAATAGGCGAAATCTTTCCGCTGTCCACCGCGGATTTGATTTTCTGAATTCCCTCGTTTGCATTTTCACTGAAAACAAGAATATCATTACCGGCCATGAACGCAATAGAATCTACCGTCCCAGGCTTATAAAATTTACTCACCCCCTTCATGTTCAGCGCATCCGAAAAAACCAGACCGTCAAAACCCAGTGTGACTTTCAACAGATCGGTCGTCACTTTTTTAGAAAGAGAGGCCACCGAACCAGTGTCACGATCCAAAGAGGGGATATTCAAATGTGCCACCATCACACTTCCCACATCATTGTTCACCAATGCTTTAAAAGGGTAAAGCTCCAGACTATCCATACTCAGCGCACTTTTCAAGATAAGGGGAAGTTCTTTGTGAGAATCCTGGTTCACATCACCGTGGCCCGGAAAATGTTTGGCACAAGCCAATATACCTTCGTCCTGCAAACCATTGGCATAAGCCACCCCTTTTGCTGCCACCTTAAATTTATTCTCGCCAAAGCTCCTTTCATTGATAACCGGATTATTCGGATTATTATTCACATCCACATCCGGCGCAAAGTTGACATGGATTCCCATTCGCTTGCATTCCCGCCCAATCTCGCGCCCCATGTCATAGATCAATTGGTTATCGGAAATTGCTCCAAGCGTCATTTGTTTTGGAAATGAAATCGTTGAATCTAATCGCATCGCCAAACCCCATTCTCCGTCAATCGCCACCAAGCAGTTGACCTTCGACGAATCCTGCAATTTGTTCGTCCACTTTGCTTGTGCTTCAGGCAGTCCCTTAAAGAAAATCACTCCACCGGCCTTGCCCTTCTTTACCAAATTCAGTACCGAATCCATGTTGTAGTCTTTCCCCGAGGTGTATGCAGGAAGCATGAAGAACTGCCCTATCTTTTCCTCTAAAGACAATTGATTATAAACTGAATCTACCCATTTCATACAGGCTTCATCCTTCCGCCAATTGACAAAATCAGGATTCTGGCCTGCGGAATAAAGAAAGCACGAAACAGAAAACAGAGCCAGAATAATTTTTTTCATAATCGGTATAAAACAAGGAAACATTTCGGGCTTCCGGGTTCATCTATTAAACGACTTTTCTACCCTTTTATGTTGATTGAAATTCACAAATAAATAGAAGGAAGAACTGCCGCCGAGAGCGAGGCAAATAATTAAGTTTGCATTTCATGGACATCATCAGACTGCTACCCGACAATATCGCCAACCAAATTGCCGCCGGAGAGGTCATTCAACGTCCTGCATCGGCTGTAAAGGAAATGATGGAGAACTCGATTGACAGTGGCGCCAATCACATCAAACTGATTGTGAAAGCTGCCGGCAAAAATCTTTTGCAGGTGATTGACAACGGCTGTGGCATGAGCGAAACCGATGCCCGCATGTGTTTTGAAAAACACGCCACTTCCAAAATTCGCGAAGCCGAAGATTTATTCAATATCCGAACGATGGGCTTTCGCGGCGAGGCGCTGGCTTCTATTGCGGCTATTGCTCAAGTGGAACTTAAAACCCGACAATCAAACGAAGCCCTCGGCACTTGTATTGAAATTGAGGGGATGAAGGTTTTGAAGCAGGAGCCATGCCAAACACCGGAAGGAACTTCTGTGGCGATCAAAAATCTATTTTTCAATGTACCCGCTCGAAGGAATTTCTTGAAGAGCGACGCTGTTGAACTGAAAAATATTATCGAGGAATTTCAACGCATTGCGCTGGCGCATCCGCACATCGGCTTTCAGTTATTCAATAACGATTATGAAATGTTTCATCTCAAGTCGGGAAATATGAAACAGCGAATCGTTTCGCTCTTTGGTGATAACTATGCGCAGAAAATTGTACCGGTAGAAGAACAAAGCTATTCGCTGCATGTATATGGATTTATCGGCAAACCCGAATTCTCCAAAAAGACTCGAGGGGAACAATATATTTTCGTCAACAACCGGTTTATCAAATCTCCCTATCTGAACCATGCGGTTTCTATGGGCTATGAGCAAATGATGCCCAAAGATACCTTCCCTTTCTTTGTATTGTTCCTCGACATTGATCCTACTAAAATTGACATCAACGTCCACCCTGCCAAATATGAAATCAAGTTTGAGGATGAAAAACTGGTTTACACCTTTGTGAATCTGGGAGTGAAACATGCGCTCGGTGCTTATAGCATTTCGCCCACCCTCGATTTTAACCAAGAGGCACACCTCAACACCAGCGGTGCTTTTGACCAAACACCGCGCACCTGGATCGAAATCACTCAGCACGCTACTCAAAACAAAGAGGCCAAGAAGTTTGCTCCCCCTTCTAATTTCGAACCTTTAAGTCGGCGAGAAGAAAACAATCTGAAGAACTGGGAAAGGATGATGCCCTCCTCGAAATCAGCACATAGAGATCAGACATCAGCAATCAGTATTCCGGACGAACATGACGAACACGAAGTCATTAAAGAAGCGGTTCCTCCTCATCAACTCCATAACCGTTATATCGTTTCGCAAATCAAGAGCGGATTTATTTTGATTGACCAACAAGCGGCACATGAGCGCATCATGTATGAGCGCTATCTCAAACTATTAGAAAAACATAAAAACGAAACCCAGCGGCAACTTTTTCCGCAGAGTTTAGAGTTGAGTGCCTCCGATGCACAAATCATGCTAGAGATTCTTCCCGAAGTCAACAACTTAGGTTTTGAGATACAGGAGTTTGGCAAAAACACTTTTGTCATCCACGGTTTCCCCGCCGATATTTTGCAGGGCGATGAAAAGAAAATGGTGGAAGAACTCATCGAGCAGTATAAAATGAACGCCACCATCAGCCGCCTCAGCAAAAGAGAAAACCTCGCCCGCTCACTGGCACAAAGTTCTGCCATCAAAGCCGGAAAAACTCTGGGACAGGAAGAAATGAAAACCCTTATTGACGAACTCTTCGCCTGCCAAAAACCTTACCACGCCCCCAACGGGCGCTTCACCGTCATTTCTTTCAGCAATGAGGAGATGGAGAAGCGGTTTGAGAATAAATAATACAAATATCGCGCTCTTCGGGCAAAGCCAAATGCCGGATGTCTGACCAGAACTGGTTGGAACACTCTCCTCAGGTCTTCTCCCCCCACACCGACCCCAGTGCTAGTTCGAGCACGACCCAGGGCTTGAGGCCGTGGTGATAGCAGATTTTTAAAAAATACCACATGCTGAGGCGACATTTGGTTTGTGTGTTTTCAAATTCGCCATAATGCTTGTGGCAGATTTCGGCCTTGTCGGCAAACTGGCCCTGGGTTAATTCTTTCTCTTTGCGATAAGTAAGAAACCATGTACGAAGCCGATTGTTGAGCTTATCTATGTTCATAGGGTAATTGTTATGGTTACCCAAATTTCCATAAAAAAATCAGTTAAATAAAAAACCGGTTATAGCCGGTTTTCTTTAGCCAAAAGCGACTTTTATTTGCACCCATTATTTTTTAACCACAAAAACAAAAACATGAGAAAAGCAAATTCTCAAAAATGTACGGCAAGAATAGCGGTCGAAGTCATTGCGCACTTTTTGCGCCTGTATCGCGGCCATGAACGGTAATCCCGTAAATTTCCCATTCCGCCCTCATCTGGCCGACTGGGACCACCGGCCTACGGTCGATGCTTGGGAACATGCCGAAACGGCGGTAGACCGCTGCAAACATCAGCTGAGTGCGGCGATGGCTGTGGCGCGCCGCCAAATTGAAAAAGAAAGGCGGCGATGGAAATAGTGGCAAGAAAATAGTTGCCTACGTGCAAGTTCAAAGCGGGCGGCGTTTTTATGGGGCCAGCGGCGGAGATGCAGTTATCATCGAAAGCGCCAATATGTTTGTTCAGGATTCAAACGCTCCGGACCATGGCATTCCCACACAGGTGCAGCATCTTTCTTTATCTCATCATGATTTGTTCGGACATATTGATGCGCATTGGGACGCGGTTCATCACTACGGTCATGTTTGGTATAACATCCGCTATACGTTTACGGACCCTCTGGGCGGCGGCACCATCACTTGGGTTCCTTTCGACCATGATGTTTCTTCCACAACGATTGATTTCTCAGACCCTGCTCATGCCGGACAGATTGTTTGGTTTGAGGTGCGGGCGGTAAATGCGGCGGGAGCCGGGGAGTGGAGTGTAGCTGTTCCGATTATTATTTCAAGCGGAGTCCCTGCACCCTGATTTTCTTTTAAAAGGCTCATTTTCAGCAAAAAACCTCGCCAAAAGCGAGGTTTTTTGCGTTTTATACCAGAGGCAATGCACTCTAAAATTCGATTTTAGAGCATTGATTTTCAGTTTTAATCCGCTCAATTCCCGGCTTCTTGCACTGACTTGCAGATTATGTGCAATTACCACCCGGCCATCTGCGTTAATTTCCAGGATAATTGCACTCACCGCTCGGCCAAGCGCATTGATTCCGACAGTTTGCGCACACGCCGCATGGCCAACTGCACTAATCTCCTAGTTTAGTGCATACGCCTCATGGCCAGATGCGCTAATTGCTGAATTAAATGCACTCACCTCTCGCATCAATGCACTCGGCTGTGGTGGAAGCGCGATTATTTTTGGAGGAAATGGGAAATGAAATACAAGATGCTTCACTTCGCAGAGCCTACGTTCAGAATGACAAGCCTTCAGAGGGTTGTCATTCCGACGAAGGAGGAATCTTATTCTTTTCACCACCCGGCTTTGTGAGGGTTGGTGACGCATAAAATAATTCAATTTTTATGAAATGCTAGACACCAATCACCGCGAAGATTGGGATGCCGTTTGCAAATCATTCAATCTGATTTCTAAAGTCTGCCTTCTTTTTAAACTACAAAAGTCTTTAAGACTTTTGTAGTTTGTTCAATACACAAGGTCATCCTATGCTTGCATTCAGGAATTGAGAAGCCGATATGACGAAGTTAGATAGAGATACTTCAGTTCTGTTTCAAAGAATTCCCTTTAGCTCTGCGAGTTGGGTGATTTCAAAAGTCACGGGTTCTCTTTTTCGTTGTTTTCTTGGATTGAAAAACACCTGATCCAGTCCGGCGTTTCGAGCGCCTACTATGTCGGTATTATAATTATCGCCCACCATGATGCTTTCATAGGCGGTCGTATTGGCTCGTTTCACTGCCAAATCAAAGATCTGTTTATCCGGCTTTTGTGTTCCTACTTCTTCCGAAATAATGATGTGCTCAAAAAAAGGTTTGAGACCTGAATGTTCAATTTTAATCCACTGCACTTCTGCAAAACCATTGGTGATGAGATGAAGTGCATATTTCCCTTGCAAATACTTTAACACTTCAAGTGCATCAGGAAACAGCGCCGTCATTCTGGGGCTGAGGGACTGATAGGTGTCTGCCAAAATCTCTGCCAGTGCTGCATCTCTGATTCCAAATTCTTTCAGCGTGTCATAAAATCTTCCATGACGCAATTTTTCCTTAGATACAATCCCATTGTGATAGCGCGCCCAGTAAGTATCGTTGATGCGCACATATCTTTTATGGAATTCTTCAAATGAAGGCGCTCCTTTCTCCTCCAGTTTATTATCCCCGAACATTTTTTCCAACACCAATCGCGAATTGGTTTCAAAATCCCAAAGCGTATGATCGAGATCAAAGAATATGTGCCTATAGGTTTTTAGTTCCTCCATCATTTCATCCTCTTTTCGTCTTATTCACTGATCTCCTGACAGAGTTCAATCAGCACTCCGTTGGTTGATTTTGGATGAAAGAAAAACACGAGTTTATTATCCGCTCCACGCTTCGGTTTTTCTGAAATGGCCTGAAAACCTTCTGCTTTCAATCGTTCCACTTCCTTTTCAATATTCTCTACTGCAAAAGCAATGTGATGAATTCCTTCACCTTTCTTTTCAATGAACTTTGCGATAGCGCTATCTGGGGAAGTGGCATGGAGCAACTCTATTTTCGATTCACCGATTTCGAAGAAAGAAGTGTTTACGTGTTCACTAACCACCGGTTCTATTTTGTAGTGTGGCTTTCCGAAAAGTTTAGCAAAAAGAGTGTTGGAAGCCTCTAAATCTTTCACCGCTATTCCTATGTGTTCTATCTTGAGCATCTGTCAATTTGTCTTAATAAAGACAAAGGAATGATTATTGATGTAAATTTGCAGCACCAAAAATAATCAGTATGCTATTTGTATCAGATAATGCCAAGAAGAAGATTGAAGAAATCATGCACGAACAGAAAATGACCACAGATCATTTTATCCGCGTTTCTGTTCAGGGCGGTGGTTGCTCGGGGCTTTCCTACAAAATGGATTTCGATAACAAACTGAATTCAGACGACCAGCAATTTGAAGACAAGGGAGTGAAGTTGGTCACCGACCTGCGGTCTTTCCTCTATGTCTGCAATACGACTTTAGATTTCTCAGATGGCTTGAACGGAAAAGGGTTTGAATTTAAAAACCCAAATGCCTCGCGCAGTTGCGCTTGCGGCGATAGTTTTGCCGTTTAACGCTCACGCTTTCTCTACCATTCTTTGTAGGAAAACGTTCTGGCTGCTACGGCCAGAAAAATAATCACCAAAAGCAGGATGGCTATCATATAATACCAGTTTTCACTTAAGTATACGCTGAAACGATAGTTTTTGATTCGTTTATCTGCTTCTTTATAAGTACCGAGTTTTTCAAATTCGGAAATGGCCTTTTCCAGGTCGCCACTCTTCTCTAACGTAATAGCCTTCATATATTGTGCATCCAGAAAAGAACTATCCATCAGCAGACATTCATCAAAGTCTGAAATAGCTTCCTGAAAGCGAGCAGAATGATAAAAGGCCAGCCCCCGGTTGAAATAGCCCTCCTTTTTTGAAGGATGACGGGCAATGATTTCAGAGAAATAATAAACCGCCGAATCGTATTGATGATTTCGAAGGTTTTCCTCCGCCTGCCAATAAAGCGGGTCGGTATCTGCGGCAGAAAGATGTGAAGAAGTAAATGAGAGAATAAAGGATGGAAGAAACAATAACGAACACCGAATGATGCACATCGAATGACGAACGATATAAGGCAAACAACGGTGAACAGTTAAACTGCTATGCATACAGCGGGAACTGCTTCATATACTCATTCACTTCGCCTTTCACCTTCTTGAGTACATCTTCATTCTCGGGAGCCATCACCACGCGGTCAATCCAGGCCGAAATTTGTTCCATGTCATTTTCTTTCATGCCGCGAGTAGTAACCGCCGGAGTCCCCAGACGAATGCCGGAGGTAACAAAAGGTGATTTATCATCAAAGGGAACCATGTTCTTGTTACAGGTAATATCGGCTTTCACCAATGCGTTTTCTATCAGCTTTCCGGTCACATTCTTGCTGCGCAAGTCAATCAACATCAGGTGGTTATCTGTTCCACCAGAAATCACTCCATATCCTTTATCCACCATTGCCTTCGCTAAGGCCTGTGCGTTTATCTTCACCTGTTTCTGGTAGGTTTTAAATTCATCGGTCAGTGCCTCGCCAAAGGCAACTGCTTTAGCAGCTATAACATGCTCTAAAGGTCCGCCTTGAGTGCCGGGGAACACCGCACTATCCAAAATAGCACTCATCATCTTCACTTCTCCTTTCGGGGTTTTATCGCCCCAAGGATTTTCAAAATCTTTTCCCATCATCACCACACCTCCTCTCGGCCCGCGAAGAGTCTTATGTGTGGTAGAAGTAACAATATGGCAATGTGGCAAGGCATTATCCAATAATCCTGCCGCAATCATACCGGCAGGATGCGCGATGTCAGCCAGAAGCAATGCCCCCACTTCATCTGCTATGGCGCGGAAGGTCTTGTAATCCCATTCGCGCGAATAGGCAGAAGCACCACAGATGATGAGTTTTGGCTTTTCCTTTTGTGCGATTTCGCGCACCTTGTTCATGTCTATCAGGCCGGTTTCTTTCTCCACTCCATAAAAGGAGGGGACGTATAGCTTGCCGGAGAAATTGACCGGCGAACCATGCGTAAGGTGACCACCATGCGACAGATTGAATCCAAGAATTTTATCTCCCGCTTTCAAACATCCGAGCATTACCGCTGCATTGGCTTGTGCACCGGAGTGCGGCTGCACATTGGCCCATGCGGCACCAAACAATTTCTTCAGACGTTCGATAGCGAGATTCTCCACCTCATCCACAAACTGACAGCCACCGTAATATCTTTTGCCGGGCAAACCCTCTGCATATTTATTCGTCAGGCAGGTCCCCATAGCCTCCATCACTTGAGCAGAGGTAAAGTTTTCGGAAGCAATCAATTCAATGCCTTCACGCTGTCTTCCAAGTTCCTTCTTTATCAAGTCAAAAATCGGTTGGTCTCTGTTCATCTTTTTCGTTTTGCGCGCTAAAATAAACCTTGAATTTTAATCTCGGATTCAAATAATATTCACTTGGATATTTCCTTTTCTGACAAATTGGTTTTTATTTTACAGCATCATCCTAAATGAACCCTTCATTTATTAACCCTCAAAAAACTCCTTTATGAAAAAAGCATTTCGAATTCTTCTTTATATGGTTGTTATAGTTTCAGCTTTGGCTATTAGCTTTATTGGATTTATTGAAGTGCGCGGTGTTCCGAAATATGATGTAGAGGAAATTGATTTCCCTCAGGTACCTTTTGATTCTGCCATGCTGATGAACGGAGAGAAAATTGCGGCGGTTCAATGTGTTGTGTGCCATCGAGGCAGCGACGGAAAACTTTCGGGACGACTGTTACAAGAATTACCCCCCGATTTTGGCGAAATACATTCTGCAAATATCACGCAGAGCAAGGAACATGGAATTGGGAAATGGACAGATGCTCAAATAGCTTATCTGCTGCGCACCGGTGTCAAGCCCGACGGACAATTCCTGCCTCCCTACATGCCCAAGTTCCCTCACCTGAGCGAATATGATTTGAAGAGTGTTTTGGTGTTTCTCCATTCCAATATCAATTATGTTCAAGCCTCAGAAATACCCAAGGTACAAAGCAAGCCATCGTTTCTGGTCAAGTTCCTGACGAACATGGTACCGACATTCAAAAAAATCCCTTATCCCTTCGCACCTATTCCTGAGCCGGATACGAATGATTTGCCCGCACTCGGAAAATATTTGGTCACCGGTCGTTATGATTGTTATCCCTGCCATTCCAGAGACTTTAAAACCATGAACATGACCTACCCAGAAAAAAGCGAAGGTTATCTAGGTGGTGGCAACAGGATGATGAGTTTAGATGGGAAAGAGCGCTTCACGGCCAACATCACTCCAGATGAAGCCACCGGTATCGGTAGTTGGACTAAGGAAGATTTTGCCAATGCCATGCTTCATTCAAAAAATAAAAGCGGACATACTTTGCGCGAGCCTATGCTGCCTTATAACGGTATGACCAATTTAGAAATAGACGCTATTTGGAAATATCTTGAAACGGTTCCGGCTATTAAGAACAAGGTGGACCGGAAATGGGCGGAAGATTAAATAAAATAGACTGCTGATTCTTTGTGCGGGTCATCATTAGAATGAGTTAAATCATCTGTATCATGACAATAATGATACTCAGTGTCCTATCTTCGTCAAATGAAAACATTAGTTCTTGGTGCTTCGACCAACTCCGCGCGCTATTCTTTTATGGCTACCCAGTTACTTCGTTCTAAAGGTCATGAAGTAGTGGCAGTAGGCAAAAGTGAAGGAAGCGTGGGCGATGTTCCTATCGTTCATGATTTCCCACCAGTGAAGGATATAGATACTATTACCCTCTATCTCAATCCTCTTCATCAGGAAAAATATTACGACCAGATATTAAATGCTCAGCCGCGCCGAATCATCTTCAATCCGGGTGCCGAAAATGAAACCTTGCGGAAGATGGCTGAAGAAAAAGGAATCCTCACCGAGATTGCCTGTACTTTGGTGCTGTTGAATACAGGGCAGTATTGAATATTTGATCCACAGAAACAGATACCCCATCCAAAACAAACAAGCCCCGTTCAGATAGCTATCTGAACGGGGCTTGTTATTTAAAGACATTCCAAGTTTCTAAAACTTGGAATGTCTGATTTATGCGCGAGAGAACTTCAACGATACTCTAGCGTGTCGGGGAAACGAGCTTCCAACTGGGTGAGGTAATCCTTTTCAAATTCCTTCATTTTATTGAGTGGTACTGTTCCAGCTAGGTTCTTGGCACCCACATAAAGAATAGCCACTTGCTTTTCAACGGTGAAAGGCGAGAACTGTGCTTGCTTTAGAATTTCCACGTTGCGGGCACCTTTGTCCAAGATGGCTTTCGTAGCTGGATCCAGATCAGAACCGAATTTAGAGAAGGCTTCCAACTCACGGTATTGAGCCTGGTCGAGCTTCAACGTACCCGCCACTTTCTTCATGGACTTGGTTTGTGCATTACCTCCCACACGCGATACCGAGATACCTACGTTGATGGCAGGACGGATACCGGCGTTGAAAAGGTTCGACTCTAAGAATATCTGTCCGTCGGTAATCGAAATTACGTTGGTTGGGATATAAGCCGATACGTCACCGGCTTGTGTTTCAATGATAGGAAGCGCAGTAAGAGAGCCTCCTCCCTTCACAAGAGAGCGGATAGATTCAGGAATATCATTCATACCAATCGCTACTTCCTGATTGGCATTGATCTTTGCAGCTCTTTCCAAAAGACGACTGTGCAGATAGAATACATCACCGGGATAAGCCTCACGACCCGGAGGGCGTTTCAACAGCAGGGACACCTCGCGGTAAGCCACCGCTTGCTTACTCAAATCATCATAGACAATCAATGCCGGGCGACCTGTGTCGCGGAAAAATTCGCCGATGGCGCAACCTGCGAAGGGAGCATAAAACTGAAGTGGAGCCGGGTCAGCAGCAGAAGCCGATACCACCGTGGTATAGGCCATAGCACCATGATCCTGAAGTGTTTTCACCACACGAGCCACGGTAGATGATTTTTGTCCACAGGCTACATAGATACAGTAAACCGGTTCTCCTTTATCATAAAATTCTTTCTGATTGATAATCGTATCAATCGCCACAGCAGTTTTACCCACCTGACGGTCACCGATAATCAACTCTCGCTGTCCACGACCAATCGGAATCATCGCGTCAATCGCCTTGATACCGGTTTGCAGCGGTTCATTCACCGGTTGACGATAAATAACACCCGGAGCTTTTCTTTCTAAAGGCATATCATACAAAGTGCCGCTTACCGGTCCTTTGCCATCAATAGGTTCGCCTAAAGTATTGACTACCCGGCCTACCAAGCCTTCGCCTACTTTAATCGAAGCGATCATACCGGTTCTCTTCACCGTATCGCCTTCTTTGATTTGCTCAGAGGAACCCATCAATACCACCCCTACGTTATCTTCTTCCAGGTTCAAGACAATCGCACGGATGCCATTGTTGAACTGCACCAGTTCACCCGCTTGGGCATTGGTCAATCCATACACGCGGGCGATTCCGTCACCCACCTGCAATACGCTTCCTACTTCCTCTAATTCTGCGGCGCTTTTAAATCCTGAAAGCTGCTCGCGGAGGATGGATGATATTTCATCCGGTTTTATATCTGCCATGTTGTTTGTTGTTTTATTTATTTATTCGGTTGTTCACAGTTAGCGGTAGGAAGGTATTTCCTGCTAACCGCCATCCGTTGACCGCCTACTAATAATACTTCTTGATATACGAATCGTCTCTTACTATGCTATTCAATCCTCTTAAACTTCTGCTCACACTGGAGTCAATCATCTTGCCGTCATATTCCAGAACAAAACCTCCAATCAGGCTTTCGTCTATCACTTCCTTCAATTGAATTTCATCCAGCTTTTCTCTCTTTTTCAACGCAGCGATCATATTAGCTACCAATCCGGCATCCAACTTGATGGCCGAAGTCAGTTTTACGGGCGTGATATGTTTCAGCTTGTTATACTGAATGATGAAAGAACCCACCATCTCGTGGAAATAAGATTCTCTTCCCTTCTTTATCATCAGGTTGAGAAACTGGAAAACCATCGAATTGATTTTTGCTTCAAACAAAAGTTTTACTACGGTAAGTTTCCGATCTGTTGGAATGATCGGGCTTTTGAACATCAACTTCAAATCCCTATTTTCTTCAAAGATTTTATCCAGCGATTTCATCGTTTGAAACACCTCATCCACCTGTCCTTTTTCATCGGCCAGTTGGAGAAGTGATTTAGCGTACCGGGTAGCTATTCTGTAGGAACTCATTTTCTTTATTTAGAACCAAGAATCAAGACACAAGTCTATCTTATGTCTAAAGTCTTCTGTCTGATTATCTAGTTTAAGTTAGCTTCTTTAGCCAGTTTGTTGACGAATTCGGTTTGTTCGTTGCTGCTCTTCAACTCTTTGCGAATCACCTTTTCTGCAATCTCCAGAGCCATCAGTCCTACGGTGTTTTTCACTTCGGTAATAGCAGCTTTCTTTTGAATCTCAATTTCACGAAATGCCATTTGAATCTTTTCCTCCGCCTGTTTCTGTGCGGTGTTCATGATGTCGGCTTTCACTCTTTCAGCCGCCTCTTTGGCATCGTGAAGAATTTTGTTTCTTTCTTCTTTGGCCTGATTGAGCAGGTCTTCATTCTTAGCGACTAAATGCGCCATTTCTGCCCGCGCCTTGTTGGCTTCGTTCAGAGAGTTTTCGATGGTATGTTCCCGTTCCTTAATCATATTAAGGATAGGTTTCCATGCAAATTTGGTCAGGATAAAGAGCAGGAGGCTGAAACTGATCACCATCCAGAAGATCAATCCTATTGCCGGTTTTACGAGATCCATGAGAAAGTATTTAGTAGATAGTATTTAGTAATTAGACAAAAACAGTACAGACATTCCATTCATCTTGTTAAAAAAATCCGGGAGCGCGACCAACCGTCTTTGCTCCCGGATAAGTTTTGGTCTTACTTGAAAACAACAAGCAGACCTACGACCATTGCGAAGAAGGCAGCTCCTTCCACCAAAGCGGCGGTCAGAATCATGTTGGCGCGGATATCGTTCGACGCTTCAGGCTGGCGGGCAATTGCCTCTACCGCGCCTTTACCGATTTGACCGATACCAACTCCTGCACCCAAGGCGGCGATTCCGGCGCCCAAAGCGGCAATACCGTAACCTATTCCGAGGTTAGCTACTTCTAATAAAACTGTGTTAAGCATGATGTTTGGTTTTATAATGAATGAATGAATAAATACAATTAAACGATGGATTCTTTATGATTATGTGACTGCTCTACGGCCGCGCCAAAATAGAAGGCCGAAAGCAGGGTAAATACATAGGCCTGAATCAAGGCGACCAGTATTTCCATCAAACCCATAAATACATTGAAAAGCACCGACACAATGCCTACGCCGAATCCTAGCCCGGTGTGCATTTCACCAAAAATAAAGATGAGGCATAAGAAAGACAGGGCGATGATATGGCCCGCCAGAATGTTGGCAAACAATCGGATCATCAATACAAAGGGACGAAGAAAAATGCCCATAATTTCGATGGGTGTCAAAATAATTAAGACCCATTTAGGAACGCCCGGCATGGCAAAGATATGGTGCCAGTAGTGCTTGTTTCCGTTCAGAGTGGTTATCACGAAGGTGAAGACCGCCAGCAGACCAGTCACGGCTATATTGCCCGTCAGGTTGGCTCCGCCGGGTATCACCGGAATGATTCCCAACATATTGTTGATCCATATAAAGAAGAAAACCGTCAGCAGATAGGGCATGAATTTTTCGTACTTGTGTTTGCCAATACTCGGGATAGCCACTTCATCGCGAATAAAAACAATCAAAGGCTCCATGAAAGACTGCAAACCACTGGGCGCTTTGTTCGGGTTTCTCTTATACGCAGAGGCGATAGATAAGAAAACAAAGAGCAACAAAGCCACACTGAAAAAAAGCGAAGCCACATTCTTGGTAATCGAAATATCATAAAGACCGGCCATAGCGGCTTCGTCCTTTTCACCCGCTTCGTTTACAATAAGGATATGATTATTCTCATCTAATCTATAGTTGTATTTTCCCTGAACGGTGGCATGTCCGTGCTCAAATTTGCCGGACATGAACATATCCAGACCTTTTTCCGCGGTATATAATATGACCGGAAGGGGGATAGAAACTGCCTGCTCGCCTTCGCCCATGATATGCCAGTCGTGCGCATCTGAAATGTGTTCAAGAATCAGCTTGCCTGAATTAAACTTCTCCTCTGATGCGGCGTGGTCATGACTCGTTTCTTCGCCAGCAAAGACCGAGGGAGAAAGGAAGGTGAAAACAGCAAGAAAAAGAGCTGTTAAAGCAGATTTAAGGATCGTGTTTTTGTTTGAAATCATCATAGCTTTTCAAAAGCGGGTGCAAACATAAAAGAATCCATGAATTGAGGAAAGATTGCGAGGAAAAAGAAGGGGAATTTGCCAATCAGAGGAGGAGAATATATCCTAATATCATCCAATGAAATTTGAAACTACAAAAGTTTCTAAAACTTTTGTAGTTTATAAGAACCGGTTAGATACTCGCCGTCTGCACCGAAACGTTGCTCCACAAACCAGCGCCTCTGCGCCCTACGGCGCGAACGCGAACCCAATAAATTTTTCCAGGCACCAAGTCTTTTATTGTGAGGCGACTGCCAATCACCGTAATGTAATGTTTGAAAAACTTGTCCTCCGGTCCGCTGTCCGAAAGCTGCACTTCATAAGCCTCTGCGGCGGTCACCTTGCCCCAGATAGCACGCAGACTTCCTAGAGAACTCCATTGCCGAACACGTATTTTCTGCACCTGAGCTACCGGTGGACGAGCCGCCGGTAGCTCTGCCACACCAAACCCACTGCTCAATATCTTTTCCACATCGCCCATAGAGGCCATCTGTACATAAGCCCCCAGTTGCCGCACCAGTTCCAGCAATTCGGCGCGTCGCAAATTCATAATCGCTACTTGCTCTTTATCGCGGTTGCGCGACATTTCATACGCCTTCGACAAATCTCTTGCTGCCTGCAACATCACCGCCAGGGTGGGCGATGGGTTGGGGAAGTTCACGTTCCCGGTCATCTCTTTAATGATATGTATCAACCTTAGCGATTGTTCCGGCACCGTAAGCCCATAGAACCCTAATTTTACTTTTGCCATATACTCCTCGTTTTAATCTGTTTCATGCCGCATCCAAGCTATCCTACGCTTCTTCGCTGCTCTGATGAATTTCTTCTTTTTTATTTTGTCTTTTTCCAGTTCTATTTCTTGCTGATTGCCTTTCGTTCTACTTGATTTCCTTAACAAATGTACTGAATGGTTGATTTAAAAACAAGCCTTTCCTTCTATTTCTACGCGAAACGGGGCTAAATGTTGCTTTTTAAGCACTGCATTGTAGGCTTTCATATCTAATCTTATACGATTTCATAAAAATAGTATGCTATTTTATAAAAACCGTGTATCATTTTTACAAAATATTGTACTGTTAAAATGAAATCGTTTATTTTTTTTATAAAAAGGTAAACTCTTCTTAAATAACTGTATACTCTAATTATAATTCAGTTTATGATTCTTAGATAATAGTTTACTATTTATAGGAAATTGTAAGCTATTCCAAGCTAATCAACACAACTTAGCTTGTAAGTGGTGTGACTTAGCTCCTAACATGCCATACTTAGACAGATAAGCACACCTGTTTGTTTAGAATCAGCATTAAATAGAAACAAAGACGTTGTAGTTTGACCGGATTCCATTAGTCTTGAATGATAAGAAGGATGGTTTAGGAAGAAATGAAGGAAGGATGAAAGGAAAGCAGCGTGTGTTAGGATGTAAGTGGTGCGCGATAGCTTTGAAGTGGCGCATCTATTTAAAGAGTGATGCTTTCGACTGATTTTTCATACCTTTAATCCATAAAACTACCCGCTATGAAGAAAGCACTACTCCCTCTTGTTTGTTTTTTGGTGATTGGATTTGGTGAAGTGAAGGCGCAGTGGGTAACGATACCGGACGCGAATTTTGCGGCTCTCTTGCAGCAGAAGTTTCCCGGTTGTATCAATGGAAGTTTGATGGATACAACGTGTGCTGGAATAGTAGGAGCAAGAGCCATCAATTTTTCTTGGGAAGCGATAACCAATTTAGAAGGGATACAGTTTTTTGACAACTTAGATTCTCTTGATTGTAGCGATAATTCTATTACGGGGTTCCCATCTCTTCCCCCACAATTGAAATATTTGGATTGTCGATTTAACGAAATAACAAGCCTTCCAAATCTTCCAAATTCATTGACAACCTTAAGATGCTACGAGAATCAACTTTCAAATTTCCCTACTCTTCCCTCTTCCTTGGATTTTTTCGATTGTGGTTATAACCTTTTGACTTCTTTACCTCCACTTCCCACGACCTTGACTTTTTTAATTTGCTCTCAAAATCAGCTTGTCAATCTAGGAACGCTGCCTAACGGCCTGATATCCCTTTACTGCAGTTGGAATCAAATAACTACTATACCATTTTGTCCTGATTCATTATCCGAATTGCATTGCGAGCTAAATCATCTCTCCATCTTACCATCTTTGCCAAACTCCTTAAAGGAACTTAGTTGCGGCAGCAACCCTCTCATGAATCTACCGGCGATGCTACCTGACTCATTACAATTTTTGAATTGTAGCGACAATCAACTCACAAATCTACCACCGCTTCCACTCAGCTTAATTAGCCTGGATTGCAGCTATAACTACCTCACTAATCTAGGGCAACTACCGTTTCTTGAAACCCTATTCTGTTCACATAATAATCTGCAAACCTTACCCACCCTTCCGGGTTCATTAGGATATCTTTACTGTGAGAATAATTTTCTCACAACCCTTCCCGCCATTGCCAGTGATGTTTTCCCTCTATTGCGATTCTAATCAAATTACGAGTTTGCCTCCCATCTCGTACTTGTGGCACCTATCTTGTTCAAATAATAGACTAACTAGTTTACCGAATCTCCCATCATCGTTATCGGAGCTTAATTGCTCGTACCATAACTTAAGTGCAATACCTGACCTTACCCATTCCATGAGCAAATTTATTATTGATGGAAATCCACTGATCAAGTGTATGCCCTCGCTAAAAAAGTATGTAGGCTCAAAATATAACTTCTCCATAAGAGGAACTGGTATTCAGTGCTTCCCCTTAGCTATAGAACATACCGGAATTATAACTGCGATTGATTCTATGCCAATTTGCAATTTATTCAATGCAAACGGATGTCCATTGGGGTGGAACATTCAAGGCAATATCTACATGGATGCAAACAATGACTGTGTGCAACAAATCAATGAAGTAAATCTTCATTCGTTGAAATTAAATCTGTTCCAATCAGGCAATTTGGTTCAGTCCGGATATTTTATGAGCAACTATAGTTTTGATACAGATTTATCGACTTATACCGTAGCGGGAGATTCTACCGGCCTGCCTTTTACATTCGCATGTCCCAGGTCAGGGGATACTACATTAAATATTACGGCTCTTGATTCGCTGAAGAAAAATATAAATTTTGGCTTTAAGTGTAAGTCAGGCTTTGATTTAGCTGCATGGAGCATTGTCGGCAATCGCTTTCGTCCGGCATGGAATGAAATGGTAAATATTAAAGCCGGAGATATGGCTAATGCTTTGGGGGGTGCGTGCGCCAGTGGCGTAAGCGGTATTGTCAATGTTACGATAACCGGTCCGGCTAAATTTGTATCGCAAGCGCTGAGTGCATTAACGCCAAGTAGTTCAAGCAGCAACTCCGCTACCTGGAATATTGCCGACTTCATTACGGTCAATTCTACTAAGGATTTCAATATCATCATCCAACCTGATACTACGGCACAAGCAGGGCAGCAAATTTGCATTACCGTTTCAGTTTCTCCAACCACCGGAGACAACAATCCAACCAACAACGTATTGACTCAATGCTTTGAAGTACGTACTTCCTACGACCCTAATGATAAAGCCGTTTATCCCAGTGGAGATATATTACCCGAACAAGACTGGCTCACCTACACCATCCGCTTTCAAAACACAGGAAACGATACGGCGATTCATGTTCAAATCATAGATACGCTCGATAGCGATATTGATATGGCGAGTTTCAAGCTCTTGGCTTATAGCCATGAGAACATCACACAGATATTAGAAGGCGGCATTGTGAAGTTTAACTTCCCGAATATCTACTTACCGGATAGCAATGTGAATGAGCCATTGAGTCATGGCTATATTCAATACAAGGTAAAGTTGAAAGACAACCTGCCCATCGGCACAAACATCAGCAACACCGCCTACATCTATTTTGATTTCAATGCACCGGTAGTCACCAATACAACAACGAATACTATTTCAACGGCGACGGCTGTTTCTCCCTCCCCTTCGGGGAGGGGCGGGGTGGGGCTTTTTCCCAATCCCGCACACAACACCTTGACCATACTCACCTCCGGTTCTAATGAAAACATCACTATCACTAATTTATTAGGGGAGCTTATGTTTCATGAAAGAACATTAAACGGAAGAAAAGAGATTGACATTTCACAATGGCCGCAGGGCATGTACTTTGT
This sequence comes from Bacteroidota bacterium, assembly GCA_016722375.1. NCBI lineage: Bacteria > Pseudomonadati > Bacteroidota > Bacteroidota bacterium. The sequence goes on from JADKJG010000006.1 coordinate 320,700, forward strand.
CAATCAGCAGAAGTTTGTGAAGCAGTAAAACATTTTTTTATAAGCGCATCGTTCGCATAAAATCTACCGTTATCTGAATGTCGTTGTAGAGAACCCGGTCGTGCGTGAGCGTGGGTACGAGGTGGCGATAATCACTTTTTATTTTTTCGATAAGAGGTGAGCTTTTGAGCGGTCGCCGGAAATCGAGTGCCTGCATAGCCGTCATGAACTCGATGGCCAATACCTTTTCGATGTTGTAAACTATTTTGTAGGTTTTGACAGCCGCATTGGCACCCATGCTCACATGGTCTTCTTGTCCATCGCTACTGGTGATGGTGTCCACACTGGCGGGGGTGGCGAGTTGTTTATTCATCGAAACAATGGCGGCGGCGGTGTATTGAGGAATCATCAAACCGGAATGAAGGCCAGAGTCTTCAATCAAAAATTTAGGAAGGTTGCGCTTGCCACTGAGTAGTTGAAAAGTTCTTCGCTCAGAGATGCTGGCTAATTCACTCATAGCAATGCCGAGATAATCGAGCGCGATAGCGAGCGGTTCGCCGTGAAAGTTGCCGCCACTGAGAATAAGATTTTCCTCTTCAAAGATGAGCGGGTTATCGGTCACGGCGTTGATTTCACATTCAAATACTTCGCGCACCTGTGCAATGGCAAACTTCACTGCTCCATGCACTTGTGGCACACAGCGGAACGAGTAGGGGTCTTGCATAGTGTTCTTGGCCTGTTCGGCAATTTCACTTCCTTTCAAAAACATGAGCACATTGGCAGCGCTTTCAATTTGCCCTTTGTGGTTGCGCACTTTTTGAATGGCCGGATGAAAAGGAGTGATTTCACCATAGAAAGCATCGAGCGAAATAGCTGCCGTCAGGTCTGCCAGTTTTTCTACGCGCTCGGCTTCGATGATGGAGTAACATCCCCATGCACTCATAAACTGTGTGCCGTTGAGCAAGGCTAATCCCTCTTTGGCTTTGAGGTGGATAGGTTCAAGTCCGGCATCTTTCAGGGCGATACCGGTCTCCAATTTCTCACCTTTGTAACGAACCATTCCTTTGCCAATCAGCGGCAGGGAGAGATGTGCCAGTGGAGCGAGATCACCGGAGGCACCGAGCGAACCCACTTCCCAAACCACCGGTAGGATGTCGTGATTGTATAAGTCTATCAACCGCTGAATGGTTTTCATCGTGATGCCCGAATGACCTAAAGCCAAGGACTTCACTTTGAGCAGCATCATAAGTTTCACCACTTCTGGTTTCACTTCATCACCCATACCGCAGGCGTGGCTCATCACTAAGTTTTTTTGAAGCTCTTCTAATTGATCCGGCGGAATCTCTTTATCACATAAGGCTCCAAAGCCGGTGTTGATACCATAATACCGCGCACCAGGTTCAGCGATTTTGTGTTCAAGAAATTGGCGGCAAGAAATAATTTTCTTGATCGAATCGTCCGTCAGTTCTATCTTCATGTCTGAAGCAAGAAAGAGTCGAATGTCGTCAAGCGTCAGTTCTTTGCCAACGGGGAAAGTAGGTCTATTCATAATTATAAGGCTTTGGGAAATTCATTCATATACTTCGGCAATATAGGATAGATACTGCCGCATGACTCAATCAACCGGTGGCGTTTCTCGCTGGTCATGATGAATGGATTTGAGGATGAAGTAAAACAAAAAAAGCAGAGATAGGAAACTCTGCTTTTAAAATTTGTTGGTCAATGGATTTACCCGTAAAGAACCGTCATCTCCATCACGCGGCTGATGAGCGATTCAAATAAAATTCGACCATCGGTATTCAACAACTCTTTTTCCGAAGCTCTTTCGGGATGTGGCATCATGCCGAAAACATTCTTTTCGACGTTGCAGATACCGGCGATGTGGTCAATAGATCCGTTCGGGTTCGCTTCATGGCCAACCTCCCCATGTTCATCGCAATATTTGAAAAGCACTTGATCGTTTTCATAAAGCGATTGAAGGGTGGCATCGTCGCAATAATATCTTCCATCGCCATGTGCAATAGGAATCTTCAAAATATCTTCATCATGAGTCTTGCAGGTGAGGAGAGTTTTATTGGTCTGCACCTTTAAATAGATGTTCTTACACTCATACTTCATGCTATCATTCCGCAACAAAACACCGGGAAGCAGATGCGATTCGCAAAGAATCTGAAAGCCGTTACAAACCCCAAAAACTTTTCCTCCCGATTTAGCAAACTGAATGACCGCCTCCATCACGGGGGAGAAACGAGCGATAGCACCGGTGCGCAAATAGTCGCCATAGCTGAATCCTCCGGGAAGAATGATACAATCGTTTGTAGCGAAATCAGAAATATCGGTTTCCTTGTGCCAGATGTAGCGGGCTTCGCTACCCATCACTTCCTTCACTACGTGATACATATCCCGGTCGCAGTTGGAACCAGGGAAAACTACAATGCCAAACTTCATGATTCGATGGTTTTTAATAATGACGGCAGATACTGTCCTGCCAACACGAGCAAAATTAGAATTAAATGAATCACTTCGTAAATCCAGACTCTTTTCACCTGCATTATCAGCATAGAAATGATGATAGCCAGCGGCAAACTCAGCCAAAGGATGTGGGTGAGACTGGCATATTGCAAAAGCAGGAAAGAAACTAGGCTGAGTACGGTAAAGACAAGCAGCAACAAAGCAAATTTTCGCGTCTGAATGACCGAAGAATAAATAGCGGCAGGCAACATTACGTATGAAACCATACTAATGAAGCCCAACACACCGAGCAATGCCCACTCCATTTGTGTGAAATGGAATCCGTTCAACCAGTTTATGGAATGATTGTTTTCTAAAAGCGAAAGCAATATCGGCAGATCATCTATCCAGAAGTAGAAGGTAAACACCAGAAAAAATGGAGCGATAAATCCGAGAAAAAGTATCGTCCATTCTCGATAGCTGAACGCCCGAACGGTTGCCAGTCCTATATATCCAAACAGTAAAAAAAGAATGGAAGGAAAGTAAAACAAAGAGGCAATGGCAATCAGAAAGCCAATGTCGAATATGTCTCCGTTCGCCTTTTCTTTTCGGACGATAGAAAATATTTTACCGGTGGCAGCAATCAAAAAAGTAAAGGAAACCGCCGCCGGATCCAACAACAAAAACTGGGGCAGAAATGAGGAAAAAACAATAAAGATAGCACCCGGCAAATAGTTTCTTTTTGATAGAATTTTATTGGAATTGACAATATCGTTTACCCAAATAGCCTGTATAAAACATAGCAGCGCGGAGAGAAGGACACTCAGCGTTAAATAGGGAATAGGGATGCGCAACAGCAAACCGAAAAGTCCACTGCTCAAGGGTTCCTGATGCAAGAAAACCGATTCTGTATTGGGTGAGTGCGAGACAAAATAAAGCCGAAATATGACCAGATAAATGAAATATAACAGAACTACTAAAGGGTTGTTGGATTTGAAGATAGATAGCATTGCAACTTTTTAAAAGGCGATTTTTAGTAGGCGCAATGAATTGCTTTTATAACTGGGAATCACCACCTGGTTTGGCGTGATCTGTTTTCCCAATTTTGGCAACAGCAAAACATCATTATCGTTTTGACTTAATAGTGTCTTTTTTTCACTGGTGCCATCGCTATTGAGGATATATTGTGTCAATGTGCCGCCACCCATCAGGTCATCTACATATATAAGCCTCAGTTTGTCCTTTTCATTCATAATCAAAAAAGAAGAGTAGGCGCCGTTGTCATCTTCGCTCTTCTGCGTTTTGCGCATGACCGAATTCCATTCCATGGTTCCATCGGGTGCAATAGAAAAGGCAATGACATCGTTAAATTGAAATGATTCGGAAGTTCGATAAGAATTAAAACCCGGTTGAAAGCCAGAAGAAACGGGTATTTCACGGGTGTCTTTAATGAATGATTCGGCCAAAACCATCGCACCGCCATCGTTCCGCAATAAGGCTTTTCGGATATTGAAAGTATAGAGCCGCGAAATATCTCCCGGTTGCCGACCGGTTAGTTTTACCATAAAGTCGTTGGGAAAACTGATGTACTGCGAGGCTAATGGAATCCCATTGGCCGGATCAAAAGAAGAATAGAAGATGCCCGTAGCAGCAGATTCTCCAGAAGGAGTGATCTCACCAAAAAACCCGCATACGACCAGATTGCCATTTTTACTATCCAGCTCGAAAGAAGATTCGCCAAATACCGTTCGTTCAATAACTAAGCGATAGGTAGTTAAATCTCCTTGGTTACTGAGCCGATAGGCATCGTAATTGCTATGGCCCTCTTGATCTGGCGGGCGCAACATGTACAAAGCATTCCCATCATTATCTACCAAAGATTTCGAGTCCTCCAGTTCTTGCTCGTCGCGGTTTATAGGTACGGTTCGGTGGTAAAGCGGTTTTAGAGATTGGTCTAAACACAAGAATTGTATGGACTCGACCTTGTTTCCGTTGAAATAAGGATAATAGATCAATAGATTTGATTGGTCGGGCGAAGCTCGGAATCGCAAATTGGAAGCCACTAAATCTTTCCTATCCACAATGGTGTCAATCACTAAAGGTTTTCCGATCTCTGCATAGCTGGCGCTCACGGGCTGCGCCATCAGGACTGAATATTTCTTCTCTTGCAATAAGTAAAAGATCACGGCACCGGATCGGTTAAGCATGATGTGTTGCAACAATCCGCTCTGATTTCTAAAGTCAATAGTTTTACCGGAAATTAGTTTCAACTTATCATCGAAAACATCCATGATATCTTCGGTGCCATAAAGCCTCACCACCACTCCATCGTTGTTTTTCCCAATCACGCGGAAGCGACTGGCTTTGGCAGGCAGGCGATAGGGGTTAGAAATTTCCACCACTTGGGCGGACAATGAATAAATAACAAATAGTAAAAAGAAAACCGGCAGCCATTTCATCGGTTCAAAATAAAGTCTTTTTTGCTGCTAATACAGAGGATGTTATTCAGGATACACTTCACGGTATCCTTCATTGGTCAGGATGAACCCCCGGCCATTGGCTATCAGCCAGTCTTTTTCAACCAAACAGCGAATGGCTTTGTCATATTGGTCGAAATGATAGCGGTCTTCATTTTGAAGAGTAGCAAGTAAGGCGGGTAACAAAAGAATATCGTTCTTGTCAATACGTCTTTTTCTGAAATCAGCTAAGATAATTTCAATGGTATCTGCCAGTGAATAATGCCGGTAAAGATACTCGTAGCCTAGGGCGGTGAGGCGATAAGTATCATCGTCCACATTTACATAACCTTGCTGAACCAGCCCACTCATTTCTTCCTCGAAACTTTGCTGACTCTCTTCCTCCCAAAGATGAACGCTGGCAGAAATATGGCGGGGATACAAGACTCCGTTTGCGGGTATTCGGTGTTTGCGAAAAATATCGAAAATCTTTTCTGATACAGATGAGTTCATAGCTTGGGGTATATGAATGGATAGAATATCAGCGGTTTTATTTCGGCATTAATCAACTAAAGGTAAATATTTTTCTGAATTGGGAAATGTTTTTATCCACCCATTTGTTTGCCGCCCGATCATATATTTGACCTTCCATGACCAAGCACATAGCCGACCTTCGCATTGAGCCATTCCGCTACGATTTACCAGATGAGCGCATTGCACGCTACCCACTGTCCGAACGAGATGAAAGTAAATTGCTGGTTTACCGTTCTGGAGAAATCTGGGAAGATACTTACCGAAATATTGCTGCGCACATCCCCACAGATTCACTTCTGGTTTTCAATAACACCAAAGTCATTCATGCCCGCTTGTTCTTTCCAACTGCCACCGGAGCCCAAGTAGAAGTCTTCTGTCTGGAACCTGCCGGCGAACAAATAGACATGGCCTCTGCCATGGTAAAAAAGGAATCTACTCGATGGAATTGCCTGATTGGGCGAGCCAGCAAATGGAAAGAAAAAGTGTTGGTGATGAAGACCGATACCTTCACGATGCAGGCAGAAATTGTGGAAAGAAATTCTGATGCTTTCGTAGTTGAATTTCGTTGGACACCCATTCACTTTACCTTCGCTGAAATATTAGACCGTGCGGGTGTAATGCCTATTCCTCCTTATCTGAAACGAAGCGCCGACCAAACAGACCAGACTCGCTACCAGACCGTCTTTGCCGAATATGAAGGTTCTGTGGCTGCGCCAACAGCCGGTCTTCACTTCACGCCTCGTGTTTTTGAATCATTTGCTCAAAAAAATATTCAGACCACCTTTCTCACCTTACACGTTGGAGCGGGAACATTTAAACCGGTGACTGCTGAAACCATCGGAGCACATGAAATGCATGCAGAAGTGATCTGTTTGTCCAGAGCTACTATTCAGCAAATTAAAGATGCCTTGGAGCGACCGATGATTCCGGTGGGCACTACTTCGCTTCGCACTTTAGAGAGTTTATATTGGATGGGGGTGAAAGCCAAATTGAATCCATCTCTTTCTGAGCAGGAAATCGAAATCAGTCAATGGGAGGTTTATAAGTCACTGCCAGATGATATTTCTGCTTCTGATGCTCTGGATGCTTTACTTTTATGGATGAAAACAAAAGGGTTGGAAACCTTGCTTTGTAAAACGCAGATTCTTATCGCCCCCGGATACACATTGAAAATTGCGACGGCGCTCATCACTAACTTCCATCAACCTTCCTCCACCTTGTTGCTCTTAGTGGCGGCCATTGCCGGAGGGGATTGGAAGAAAATTTATGATTATGCGCTGACTCATGACTTTCGCTTTTTGAGCTATGGCGATGGGTCGCTGATTTTTGCGAGAAAATGAAGTGCGCTAAAGTTTTTCGTTTTTAATTGCTTTATCTTAGCGCCTTGTTATGAGTAAGAAGGGTAAGGTTTTGGTGGCGATGAGCGGCGGGATAGATTCGACAGTCAGCGCGGTGATGTTGCATGAGCAGGGCTATGAGGTGGTGGGCATCACAATGAAAACTTGGGATTATGCCACTTCGGGTGGTTCAAAAAAGGAAACCGGTTGCTGTTCGCTCGATTCGATTAACGATGCGCGACAGGTGGCGGTGGATTTGGGGTTTAGTCATTTTATTATTGACATCCGCGAGGAGTTTGGTGATTATGTCATCAATAACTTTGTGGATGAATATCTAGCGGGAAGAACTCCTAATCCCTGTGTGTTGTGTAACACACATATCAAATGGGAGTCCCTGTTGAAGCGCGCCGACCAGATGGACTGCGAATTTATCGCCACCGGTCACTATGCCCAACTGCGCGAGGTGAACGGAAGGCAGGTGATTTCAAAAGGTTTGGATGAGAACAAAGACCAAAGCTATGTACTTTGGGGCGTGAGTCAACCCTGCCTGAACCGAACTATTTTTCCAGTAGGGAAATTTCATAAACCAGCCATTCGCCAAATGGCGCGAGATATGGGTTATGAAGAACTGTCAAAGAAAAGTGAGAGCTATGAAATCTGTTTTGTACCGGGTAATGATTATCGCGGTTTCCTGAAACGGCGCATACCGGAACTGGAGAAGAAGGTGGCTGGAGGAACTTTTGTAGATGTAGCAGGAAAGGTGATCGGCAAGCATGAGGGGTATCCGTTTTATACCGTCGGACAGCGAAAGGGTTTGGGCAATGATGGCTTTGGCAAAAGAATGTTTGTGACAGAAATTCATCCCGAAACAAACACGGTGGTGTTGGGGGAGGAAAAAGAATTGGATCGCGACGGTATGTGGGTGGGAAAAATAAATCTCCAGAAATATGATTCGATCCCGGTAGATATGACTTCGGTTACCAAGGTGCGCTATCATCACGAAGGAGCCACCGCCACGCTGAATCAAATCGGGGACCGTATCAAAGCAGAGTTCGATACCAAGGTGCCGGGCATCGCTCCAGGGCAAAGCGCCGTCTTCTATGAAGAAAATGATGTGATTGGCGGAGGAATTATTTTATCAAACTATAACTTGAATGCGTAAAGGGTTAGCGGTTAGCGGTTCACAGTTCACAGTATTATATGTTCTGTGTCTTGTGTTTTGTGTCTTAGGTCTTATGTCACTTAATTCCTGTAAGGACAAAATGGATTCTGGCGTTAGATTATCATTACGGATACTTCCCGCTCAACACCGGCCACTACGTAATTTATGATGTGGATTCGATTCTCTATCGTTATGCTCCGCCGGATGAGTATCGCCGCGACACGGTGCATTATCAACTCATGGAAATCATTAGCGACACCTTCTATGACAACTTAAATGAGTTGAACTATCAGTTGGATTTGTATCGCCGCCCGAACAGCGCCGCCTCTTGGTCATTTTTCAAGCGCTGGTCTATGAAGATCAATACAACCAACGCACAGAAAAAAGAGGATGATGCCAATTTCATGAAACTCATTTTCCCTCCTGCCGAAGGTGATTCATGGAATGGAAACCAGTTCTTGCCTACCAGTTCTCCGTATGAAATGTATCGCGATTGGGAGTATCATTATACCAGTGTGCATCAACCTTATTCCATCAACGGCTTTAATTTTGACAGTACGCTGACGGTAGATGAAGTGGACCGCGAAACGCTGATTGATAAAACTTTACGCAAAGAAGTCTATGCCAAAAACGTCGGTATGATTTATCAGGAATGGGAACATCTGGAAAAGCAAAATGTTACCAAAGACTGGCAGACCGGACCGGAAAACGGTTTCCGCATTCGTATGAGAATAGTGGAACATCATCCATGATGAGATGGTCAACTATACTGTGCTTGTTTTTACAAGCATCGCTGGCGCTCTCTGCCCAATCTGATTTCTATTGGATAAAATTTAAGGATAAGGCATCCTCTCCTTTTCAAATCGGAAATCCAACTCAGTTCCTATCACAAAAGTCTATAGAGCGTCGTAACAAACAAGCTATTCCTATTTCCGAAAATGACTTACCGGTATCACAAGCATATATAGATAGCATTTCGCCGTTCATCCATCAGTTAGTCCACCGGTTGAAATGGTTCAATATGGTGGTGGTGAAGGTGGGGCAAAATGATTATCTGGATTCGATTCGTCAGTTTTCGTTTGTGGACAGCCTCGCACCTATTTGGTTTGTTCCCTCGCGTTCCGTGGATATGAAGGATAAGTTTGAATCGGTAGAGCCCGTTGACCAAAACAATGTGGACTCCGGTTTATATGGTATTGCTTATAATCAAATAAGGATGCTTAATGCCGATTTGCTTCATCAATTGGGCTACAGAGGCCAAGGCATCACCGTTGCCATGATGGATAATGGTTTTGTGCGAGCGGACTCTATCGCTGGTTTTGATTCCATCCGTCCACGCATTCATCAAACCTGGAATTTCGTCCGCAACCAGATGAATGTTTATACTGATGGAGGACACGGAACCAATACTTTTAGCTGTATAGCTGGAAACGTTCCCGGCCATTTTCTAGGCACTGCCCCGGACGCTGATTTCTTTCTTTATGAAACAGAAGATATAGATGATGAATGGGTGATGGAGGAATACAATTGGGCAGCGGCGGCAGAAATGGCAGATAGTTCGGGCGCAGATATTCTTTCTACTTCACTGGGATATACTACCTTCCGAAGTGGCGCCGGCGATCACACTTACGCTGACTTAACCGGTGATTATACGCTTATTACCCGTGCATCAAACATGGCTTTCAGCAAGGGCATGTTGGTATTAAACAGTGCCGGAAACAGCGGAGACGATGCTTGGTTTTATATCACAGCTCCTGCCGATGGCACAGAGGTGATGGCGGTAGGAGCTGTGAATCCGGACAGAACGATTACCGGTTTCAGCAGCCGCGGACCCAATGCCAGTGGCCAGATTAAACCAGATGTTTGTGCGCAGGGTTCCTCTGCGGCGGTCTTGGACATTTCAGGCAATCTTGCTATGGCTGGTGGAACTTCTTTTAGCTGTCCCATATTAGCGGGATGCGCTGCCAGTCTTTGGGGTGCATTTCCTGAAAAAAGCGCGCAAGAAATCCGGCAGGTGATTATAGAAAGTGCTGATCGGTTCAATACTCCCGATAATAACTATGGCTATGGGATTCCAAATTTCTACAATGCCTATCTACAGTTATTGACAGCGTATAATCCCAATACTTTAAATCTGCAGGCAGGTGCTGTGATTTATCCCATTCCATTTACCGATGAATTGAACCTGTCTTTATATAATGAAGAAGAAGGGGAACGACGGATAGAGCTATTTGATCTATTGGGTAGAAAGGTTTATTCATTCCATATATTTCTGCGTGCACAAACCTATGAACTGGTTTGCTTAGACGGCATTCAATCTTTATCCGCCGGTGAGTATATACTAAGGATGGACGGTCAGAAGAAATATGCACAGAGGATATTGAAGATGAAATAAAAAATCAGAAGCTATTCAGTTTCATACTAATCTTGTAATCCTTTTTATATCCCATTCATATTATTTGCAACGCTTATTTCTCGAATACATCTAAAGTTTTCTTGTAATGTTGGCAACCTATTTGAAAATCAGAGAAGAGAATTACAGTTTTGCAGGTGCATTTTCTGTCCCATTATTATACCGAACAGCCCAACCAAAGTCCTTTTTTTGTAGCCGGATTAGGTATTCCTGACCTAACACCCGGCTTTGCGCGAATCCATAATTCCATTATTCTGAAGAAACCTGCCCCTGAGCAGGATGACCTGAAAGAAATACACCAAGGCATTGTCCGACATTATGCTGGGGATAAATGGTTTCATGCTTCTGCCCTGTTTGCCAAACATGTTTCGCTTTTTTGCAGTGCCTTTTTGAAAGAGGGCTTAGACCGTGAACGTTTGCGACTTTCGGTCATTGCTCATATCGCTGTAGAGATGATGATTGATCGGCAGATTATGTTGACAGAAAGAATAGTGTGTGAAAGATTCTATGAGAAAATAATGATGGCAGATGAAAAGATGTTGCTTTGCTATTTCGATTTTCTAAAACTCGGCAAGGAGAAAAATGTATTTATAAGTAGATTTGGATTTTTTAAAGAAAAAAAGTTTTTGTTTTTGTTTGAAGAAATAGAAAAGATGGTATTTGGCGTGGATAGGATTTATTCTACCGTAACCCAAACCAAGTTTACAAACGAGGAGAAAGACAAGTTTATAGCAGCTTTTCACAATATGGATGCTCAAATACGTTATAGCTGGAAGCAATTGCTGAAACCATAAAGAAATATGAAGAAAACCATAGGACTATTTCTACTCTTAATATTTGGAGTACTTGGAAATGCACAGGTGGTACGTAAGTACAGCAATGAGTTTTTGAATATCGGGGTGGGTGCCCGTGGATTGGCGATGAGTAATGCGCAGGTGGCTACTACTTCCGATGCGTATTCTACTTATTACAACCCCGCTGGATTAGTTCAAATTCCTAATACCTTTCAAATCGGCATTATGCACTCCGAATATTTTGCGGGCATAGCTAAGTATGATCACGTGTCGCTTGCTGTACCGGTTCAAAACAAAAAGCGAGTACTGGGCTTTTCATTTTATCGTTTTGGGGTGGATGACATTCCAAATACTCTGTTCTTGGTTCAGCCCGACGGCAGTGTGGATTATACAAAAATCACCTCCTTCTCAGCGGCAGATTATGCTTTCATGTTTCACTACGCACAAACACTGCCCGTCAAAGGGTTAACCATTGGAGCCACTGTGAAAGTGATTTATCGCCAAATCGGGAAGTTCGCCAAAGCATGGGGCTTTGGGCTAGATCTCGGATTACAGTATCGCATTAAACAATGGCGTATCGGCTTTATGGCTCGCGATGTCAGCAGCACCTTTAATGCCTGGAACATCACTTTTACCGATGCGGAAAAACAAATCCTGACACAAACGAACAATGAACTACCCAAAATACATTGGAAATCACAACGCCGTTATTGATATTAGGCGGAGCTTATGAAGGCAATATCAAGGATAAATTCTTTATCACGCCCGAAGTGAATTTTTCTTTCACTACGGATGGAAAAAGAAATGTGCTGATTGCGGCTAAGCCCATCAGTATAGATATGAACGTGGGGTTGGAATTAAAATATGTTCCGGCGAAGAATATAGATGTGGCAATTCGAACCGGGGTGGGCAATGTGCAGCGTTCTACGGATGAGTTGGGGAAGAAACGATTCACTGTATCTCCCAATATTGGTGCCGGATTGCACATAAAAATTGTTTCGATTGATTATGCCCTCACCAACTTGACCACCATTAAAGACGCATCGGGCGGCGCCGGATTATACTCACATGTCATCTCCCTCCGCCTCGACATTACGAAGAAGCAAAAGGAATAGAGATGAAGAAACTTTTACTCCTTTCAATTACAAGTCTTGTTTTTCTGGCACTCCGAGCACAGCCCTTCGGCAATGAATGGATTGATCCTGCTCGTACTCATTATAAAATTAAAGTTGTAGCGGACGGTATTTATCGGATAAACTATTCCACCCTAGCAGCAGCTATTCCCAACATTGGTTCGCTGAACCCACAGAATCTGGTGATGTATCACAATGGCTTGCCGGTACCCATTTTTGTTTCAAACAATTCAGGACTGGGAACAAATGACTACATTGAATTTTTTGGCAAGCGCAACACCGGCTTTATTGACAGTTTGCTCTACCGATCTTCCGAGCATCAGATAAATCCAAATTATAGTCTGTTTACAGACACCTCTGTTTTCTTTCTAACCACGAACAACCTGCAAAACAATCCGCGGTTCATCAACGTAATTAATGACCTAACCAACTTGCCGCCCAGAGAAGATTACTTTCTTTATTTTTCCCGTCTTAATTACCCCTGCGGAGCTGCCTATCCGGGCAAGTATTATTCTGCCGGAACTACCGAGCTTTACAAATCCCTCTATGATGAAGGAGAGGCTATTGCTAATTGTAATTACTTCGGCCATAGCAACCAAAATTTCACGATCAATACTCCTTTCGTTTACACTCAGGGGCCAAACGCAATCGTTCAAACTTATTATACCAACCATTCCCGCGAAAACCACGACGTAATTATCAGTCTGAATGGTGTGCAGATGTACAAACCGTTGAGGCAGTTTGGATTTAAGGTAAACCGGGTGAATACTAATATATCCACGCAACAATTAATTAGCGGCGCCAACACACTCACCTTTGTGGCCGACGGTATAGACGGTGCCACCAGCCAAAATCAGAATATGGTAGGTGGCGCAGGAATATTATATCCACGAGAATTTAATTTCGGCGGTGCTGACCGATTTTACTTTGAGGTGGCCGGAGACCCTAACAACTCGAAGTATTTAGAGATCAGCAATTTTAACGACAACGGCACTCAACCCTTGCTCTATGATTTAACGAATGGACATATATACAACTCCAGTCTGCCTTCGTCTACTTCTCCGGTCAAATATCATCTGCTCCTGTCCGGCAATAAGAGGGACTTGTACTTGCGGGCAAATAATAGCACTACCTACACAGTCATCAACGAAATGACACCGGTAAACTTTGTAGACTACCAGAACCTTTCTAACCAAGGGGACTATTTCATTATTTCTAACAGCCTGCTTTTCAATGATGGCAGTGGTAATAATTGGGTAGAAGAGTATCGAAAATACCGCGACATTAACGACAATCCTACATCCGGCAAATTTCAGCAAGCACGCATTGCAGATATCGAAGTGCTATACGACCAATTTGGTTATGGCATACGCAAATCTCCGCTTGCTATCCGCAATTTCATTCGCTATGGATCTAGCGAATGGGTGATTCCATTGACGCATGTATTCTTAATTGGCAAAGCCAGAGAGTATATCACCTATCGAGGCACCGGTACCGCCTACAATCAAACTCTGGTACCTACTTTCGGTTCTCCCGGTTCCGATAATCTGCTTGCTTCTTCCCGCAACAACGACCAACCTTTAGTGGCCATCGGCAGACTGGCGGCACAAAACGGTAATCAGGTTAAAAACTACCTGACCAAAATGAAGGAATATGAAAGCCAACAAAACAGCTATGCCTTCAATCAATCTATTCCTGAAAAACTTTGGCAGAAACAATTGCTCCATTTCAGCGGAGGCACTTCTTCCTTTGAACAGGTTTCTTTTAAAAGCTTTGTGGAAAGTTATCGCCTGATTTCTAACGACACCTCTTGGGGAACTCGGGTGAATACCTTTACCAAAAACACCAACGCACCTATTGACCAGTCGGTATCACAAATTATCAAAGGCAAAATCAATGAAGGGGTATCGTGGCTTACGTTTTTCGGACACTCCGCCACCGGTGCCTTCGACTTTAGTATAGATGAGCCAGAGAATTACACTAACCAAGGCAAATATCCTATCATTCTCTCCAACGGATGTTTTTCCGGATTTATTCATGATGCCTCCCCGGGATATAGTGAACGCTTTGTGCTGCCTTCAGACAGAGGCGCTATCGCCTTCATGGCTACATCCAGCCTTTCGGTGTCTTCCGGTCTTCACGATTTCTCCAGCCGCCTTTATCAAAACTTTTGTCGCAATACCTATACCCAAACTCTTGGCAAATCCCTTCAGCGGACGCTCAGTAATCTTTATACCTGTTGTAGTGCTAACGATTACAGCATGTTGGTGGCTTATGAAATGACCCTGCACGGCGACCCGGCTATCAGCGTAAATCAATATCCCAAGCCAGATTATGCCATAGATGCTTCTTCTGTGTACTTTAATCCTACCACTATTATGGCAGGGAATGATTCATTTGAAGTAAACGTTGTGGTGACCAATCTTGGCAGAGCCATCAAAGATTCCATCACAGTTTCTCTCACCAGAACACTTTTTGACGAAAGAGGAAATGCCGTCCCACCTTTCGTTTATAAGAAAATAGTGGATGCCCCATATTATCGAGATACCGTTACCTTCAAACTTCCGATAAATATTTCCACGCTGGGTTATGGACAGAATCTATTTGAGCCCTATGTAGATGCCGATTTTGAAATAGATGAAATGGCTGAGGGAAATAATGGATTAACGGCTCCGGTGTCTATCAATATTCAAAGCGATGACATCATTCCGATTTACCCTTATGAGTTTGCTATCGTTCCCAAACAAGGGGTAACGCTAAAGGCCTCGACTATCAACCCTTTTGCACGGGAACGGAATTATAAGTTCGAGATTGATACCTCTGAAAAATTCAGCAATCCGATTCAGAGTGGCGGGGTTTTTCAAAGCGGCGGCGTAGTACACTGGAAACCTACCATCACCTATCAAGACAGCACTGTTTATTACTGGAGAGTAGGAAAAGATTCATCTGCTACGAACTGGCACTATTCATCCTTCATTTATCTGAAAGATGAATATCCGGGATGGAACCAATCTCACTACTTTCAATGGAAGAAAGATACTTATTTTAACCTTCGTCTGGACAGCACCGACCGGATATTTAAATTTCCTTCTACGCTTAACCAGATTCATGTAAAGACTGGCATTGCCGATGCCGTAGGGGGAAACATCCCCTTCTCTACTTTAGGCTGGGACTACAACAACTCCAATATGCACCGCTATCGCATGGGGGGATGCGGATTTCTTCAAGGTATCACCTTCGCGGTCATTGATCCGGTGACCGGTGCCAACTGGGTGTGTTCTAATGTAGATGGGGACAATTACAGCGATAAATACGGCAGCGCCCATTGCGGATTTCAATATTATCTGCAAAATGCTTTTGACTTCAATACTACCGGCACCAACGGTCTTTTCAATCAACCCTGGTCCACCGTTATCAAACGATTCATTGATTCTATCCCCTGTAATTATTACGTACTTGTTTATTCATCCAACAGTCCGCCATACACCAGTTGGGATAATACCTTAGTGACCGCTCTGGAATCTATCGGTATGCAGGCTAGCCTTTTCAAAAACGGAACTATCACCGGTCCTTTTGTGTACTTTACCAAGAAGTGTGACCTAAACTTCTCTCCCTTCTTTGCTGCGCAAAATGGTTACACCACGGCTCTTGATACCAGCTTCACTTTTCTAGGTCCCTGGAACCAAGGCAATATGACTTCGCCGCGCATTGGTCCGGCGGTAGAATGGGGCAGTGCACACTGGAAAACCAGCCCGTTGAATAATCTCTTCACCGACGTTGATACGCTGGATATTATTGGAGTTAGCCGGAACGGCTTTGATTCCCTGCTTATCTCCACTACACAGCCAAACATTTTGTTTAATAACAGCATCAATGCCTATGAATTTCCTTACCTTAAACTTCGCCTGCGCACCCGCGACGACTCACTGAGGACTCCTACCCAGCCACTCTACTGGCGCATTCTTTACAAAAAGCCGCCCGAAGCTGCTATCAATCCCGCAGCACATTTCAAAATGACCGACTCTACCAGTATCGGACAGAACTTTCATTTGGAAATTGCTTTGGAAAATGTGACCGAAGAGCCGATGGACAGCATGCTGACTAAATATATTTTGCGCGATGCTACATTCAATCCGACTATTTCCTACATCCGTTCTGATTCATTGCCGGGATTAGACACCATGATACTGGTGTATGATGCGCCTATGAACTCCAATACTTTCTTAGGATTGAACAAAGTAATTATTGAGGCCAACCCCGAC
Source organism: Bacteroidota bacterium (assembly GCA_016722375.1). Lineage (NCBI taxonomy): Bacteria > Pseudomonadati > Bacteroidota > Bacteroidota bacterium. Next base: position 337,221 of record JADKJG010000006.1, read on the forward strand.
GAAGACCAGGTGGAACAATATCACTTCAACAATATTGCCGAAATCACTTTCCAAACGGGTGGTGATAAAATCAATCCACTGCTCGACGTAACGTTTGATAGCCGCCACATTATGAATGGCGACATTGTTTCTTCTAAACCAAATATCCTGATAACGTTGAAAGACGAAAACAAATTTCTGGCACTGAACGATACTTCGCTCATTAGTGTTTTTCTGAAATACCCAGGCGAGTCTTCACCGCGTCAGATAAATTTTGATGATGTGATTATGACCTTCTTCCCTGCTGATTCATCTAATCTTTCCAAGCGAAATGTGGCTCAGGTGGAGTTAAAACCCACCCTGCCGTTTGATGGGACTTATGAACTGATTGTGAGGAACCACGACCGCAGCAACAACAACAGCAGCACCACCGGTCAGCGCTTTGAAAGCAATATCTTCTATGATTACAAAACTTCGTTTGAGGTGATCAACAAAGCGATGATTACAAATGTGCTGAACTACCCAAACCCTTTTACAACTTCTACTCAATTTGTGTTCACCATCACCGGTTCTGAAGTGCCGGACTTTATGAAGATTCAAATCATGACGATTAAGGGAACCGTGGTGAAAGAAATTATGAAAGAAGAATTAGGTCCACTACACGTGGGTAGAAACATGACCACTTATACTTGGAACGGGCGCGACCAGTACGGTGACCTGCTGGCCAACGGAGTTTATTTTTATCGCGTGGTAGTGCGCATAGACGATAAACAAATGGAACACCTATCACAAGGCTACGACAAATACTTCAAAAAGGGTTTTGGGAAAATGGTCATCATTCGCTAAGCAGAGGTGATTTATCCTCCTTGTAAGGGAAAGGACAAGAGAAAACTTCCCCTTTAGTTTCCCTCTGTAAAAACAAAAATCTCACCTTCATTTTCGAAAGTGGGATTTTTTGCGGACCGGACGGGTACAGTCTAGCCAATGGTAATTTACCACTGTTTTGTATAACCTTGTATAAAGAATTCTCCTGAAGCAGGCCTGTCTTGCTTTACAGTCAAATGCACGGCACAAATGACGTAGGAGCGTTGGATACCAATGGTGAATCCTGCGGAAAAAAGTGTGTGTAAATGGTGTGTGTAGTAATTGGGTTGTCAAGCGTTCCGAAATCTCCAACAGGGACGAAGCAGAGACAACAATAGACCTCTTCGGAAAATCATTTAATAGAAAGATTTAAGAACGCGGCGATTAAATTAAATCGTAGGGAGAATCGCCTTCTTCGGTTTCTGTATTTTTCAGCTAGTATTCTAAAGATTTTGAGTTCGCGAATGATATTTTCAATAGCTACCCGGCTGGATGATATCTGTTGATTCTGTTTTTTGTCAGTTTTCGCCAACGGGTTTTTTTTACTGCGTTTTTTAGGTAATTCGGCGTTGTTGTGTAGCTTCTGTATCCCCTGATATCCTGTGTCCGTCTGTGTTTTGATAGCAGGATGTATCGTTGTTCTGCTTTGCTTGAAGAGATTAAGATCATGTCTTCTTCCTTTGGAGAAGGCGGTTGCAATGATTTTTCTAGTTTTCTTTTCCGCGATTACTTGTGTTTTAAGGGTGTGTTTTTTTTTCTTTCCTGAATAGTATTGCCGCTGTTTTTTTTCGGTCGTTCTATTGGGGTTTCCGAAACATCTATGAGCACAACCTCTATCTCTGAATCGGATTGCAGCAACTGCCTCTTCCCTGGCAAATGGAATCGTTTATCTGCTATAAGTATGCGCTCCATAGCTTGTACAATTTCGCAAACCCGACTCTCGCTCATCCCAATATGTTCGTAGGTCCGGTATTCCCGGTAATACATCAGCATCACCAATAACTTATCTTCTAAACCCAGTTTGGGTGGCTTGCCGCGCGTAGGATGCTTTCGATGCTTCTGTTGGTGCGCCATCACAGATTGTCTCATCTCCTGAAACACCGCTTTGCTTACCCCAGTTAGCCGCTTAAACCTTTTGTCGGGTAAGTCTTGTATTTGTTTCCAAAACATGGATACAAATGTCCTTACTTGCTACTAAACTATTACCCTATGTTTTATACCCTTTTGTGTGGTTTGTACTATTTTCCGAAGAAGTCTAATAAACAAATGGCGTTTTGTAGAATTACCCTCTATTTGCCACCAATTCCGTCCTTTTACCCGAATATTTGATTGTTTACAAACAAGACTTGTATCATACGCGAAGAAAAGCAGCTACTTTTCTAAGAAAAGTACCTACTTCACAAAGAAAAGGAGCTGCTTTACAAAGAAAAGTACCTACTTCTCGAAGAAAAGTAGCTGCTCCACAAAGAAAAGTATCTACTTCTCAAAGAAAAGGAGCCACTTTACAAAGAAAAGTACCTACTTCACAAAGAAAAGTAGCTAACCCACAGAGAAAAGTACCTACCTCACCAAGAAAAGGAGCCACTTTGTTTTGGATGGCGCTTAGTTTTCAAAAACAATAACAGAACGAACGGCACCATTCAACAACTCGCATTATGGTTGTTGGTGAGGTTCATTAGACCTCTTCTGAAAATCATCCATTTGGCTCCCTTTGGAGGGTGTGTAAGAGGGAGATCATTAAAACAAATCTGATTTTCCGTAGAGGTCTATTATATTTATTTTTCAATGGAGGAATTAACCGTTGGTAACAATAAACAAATTTAAAGAGATGAATTGGATTGTTTTAATTATTGCAGGTCTGTTTGAAGCCTCCTTTGCTTTTTGTTTGGGAAAAGCAAAAGAAGCAACAGGAACCGAAATGTATTTGTGGTACGCAGGTTTACACGCGTAACGTTACAAAATTTGTTACTTACCTTGATATTCTACCGGTTTACCAATAGAAGTTAAACCCAATAGCGCATCGGCCGATGAAAATATTTCCCTCAAATGTTTTAGCTCCGATTCGCATCCAGCGGCTTCGTCAATCAGTTTATCCGCAACATTAATAGCCAAAGGAGCTTTGCGTTTAATGGTAGAGAATATTTTTTCAGCTTCCTCATTCTTCAACCCATTGATTATAAATTGATGAGATAATAATCTGCTAACAGAGTTTTCTTCAAAGAAGTGTTGAATACTATTCCATTTTTCATTTAACTTAAATTCGTTCTTTATCGAAATGTCCTTCTCCCCCGTAAATAATTCAAACATTTCTTCAATACCTATAATGCCATCTACCAAACCAATTTCCACGGCATCTTTAGAACTCAACATCTTACCAGTGTGTATCAAATATTTACTCAGCGCTTTACCTATCTTTTTTATACTTCGTTACGTTCCGCCTAAACCGGGGTAAATGCCAATGCCGGTTTCAGGAAAACCCATTTGGCACTTTGGCAAAGCAAGAATTACATCAGCACACAATGCTAATTCTAACCCTCCGCCTAAAACAAACCCATTCAATACCACCACTACTCTTTTCTTTGATTCATCAATTTTTGAAAAAACTTTTTGTCCATAGGCAGAGAAAGATTCAATATTATCAATCCTATGTGCCTTAATATTTTTTATAAAGAATTTTATATCAGCACCCGCAACAAACGCTTTGCCTGAACCGGTGATGAAAATAACTTCAATAGCCGTATCATTATCAGCCTCGGTAAACCTTCTCTCTAATTGACCCATCACGTCTTCGTTCAGCGCGTTCAAATCTTCCGGTCGGCTCATAGTAATAACCGCTATGTTGTTTTGCTTTTGAAGAGTTACATATTTCATCTTCCAGAAATCGCAACCAACAGATGTGGGGACGGAGGTTTGATATAAATCCGAAACTTGTTTTATCAAATATCTTACTTCATTTTCTCCGTACTGCAACATCATTTCCACAGGTCCTTTTTCCCATTGCAAGCCAATTCTGGCTCCTCGATTGATTGCAGTTGCGGTACAAACATTTTCATCTAATAACTGAGTGCAAACGAGAAATACAACACCCAGCATACGCTGGCTAATTATTTTTTGAACATTCTCATCCGTACAAATTTCTTCCTCTAGATTCCATGTTTGATTTGCTTCTGCCTGTTGTTTTAGTCGTTCGGAGGTTTTGTAAAACCTACCGAATACTTCTAAGGTCTTTTGCGAATGATAAGCTACCGGAACACCAGTGGCATTCATTAACGCAAATGGACCCATTCCTATGCCAAAAGTTTTCATGCATACCTCATCTATAGTCGAGATGTTTGAAACAGCCTCTTCCAGCAACCTTACTGCTTCGTTCAGCCATGGAACAAAATACCGGTTCACCACAAAACCATAAGTATCAATACAGGTAATGGCATCTTTGCCCGATTGCGCACAAAATATTTTCGTCCTTTCAATAATTTCAGAGGAAGTTTTATCTCCGGGAATAATTTCCACTAACCGGTTTTTAGCCGCGTGATAGAAATAATGCAGACCGATAAACCGTTCAGGATGTACAACTGATTGGGCCAATTCATTTACTGAAAACGAAGAGGTATTGGTAGCAAGAATAACATCTGATGGTACCAATTTGCTTAGTTGCTGAAACAAGTCAATTTTTGCCTGAAAGTTTTCAAAGATTGCTTCCACAATCAAATCACAACTCTGTAAGTCCGTTAAGTTGTCGGTCACTGAAATATTTGCTAAGCAATCTTTCACTTGCGTATCGGTAAAAACATTTTTTGACACACCATCATCTAGCATATTGCTGATATTGCTTATCCCTTTTTCAACAAATCGCATTTCGCGGTCGGCAAGAATTACTCTAAAGTTTTCCTGTGCAAATTTTTGGGCTAGTGCCGCACCCATTGTGCCGGCTCCTACCACCCCAACTGTTTTTATGATTTTCATAATTCTATTGGTTCCTTCTGTTTTAGCAGTCCTGCCACACGGCTTGTCTTTTTTCAATAAAGGAGGCAATTCCTTCATTCGCATCTTTCGTATTCATTAGGTTGGTCACATACATCTGTTCGAGCATCGGCAGAAAGTTGCTGAGTACATGATTAAACTTGGCTCGCGATGCTTTCACTCCATACCTAAGTGAGGAGGCACTTCTTGTCAGAATATATTTTTCAATAAAAGAACTTACCCCAAATTCTAACGTGGCTTTGTCTTCATACACGTCATTCACTAAACCGATAGTCTTTGCTTCCTCTGCAGAGATGGTCTTCCCCGTGAGCAGCAATTCCTCAGCTTTTGCCAAGCCAATTTTTTCAGGAAGTATAATGGATGCCGGAGGTGGAAAGACTCCTAACACAATTTCGGGCTGACCGAATTTTGCCGTTTTATCCGCAAATAAGAAATTACACATAATGGCAAGTTCCATCCCCCCTCCCAAACACTGTCCAGTAATTTTTGCGAGTGTAGGAATGGATAAATCACGCAGTGTGAGAAATAACTGATGAAAGGATTTGAGCATTGTCGCAGCCATCTCTTTCTGATGCTCCTCTACGCTAGCTCCAAATGAAAAATGCTTTCCTTCTCCCTCGAAGGTGATAAGCTTAATTTCCTTCTTTTCTTTTAGGTTATTCAGGGTTTGCTGCAATTCTTCCATCATTAGATAGTCGAGCACGTTTCCTTTGCCATCATCTAGAATAATTTGAGCAATAGAATTTCCATGGGTGTAATTGACTTTTAATTTTCCCATGATATTGATTTAGATAGTTTTTTTTGAAACTGAGGTGAAATGCTTTGGTGTAATTCTTCATTCCATTCATGCCCTTCAGCAAGCAGCTGCCGCAGTTTAATGAAATCTATTTCGCGATTATCTTTTGGCCCATCGTTAAAAGCACGAAACCCGGCCTTGGCTTCACTAAGCATGTTTAGCGCTAACCATTCGCGACTGCTCTCCTTATTTTTATCCCAATGCTCTAATTTGAACTTGCGCACTTCGCTAATGGTTTTGTTCATGCAGTTAGGAAAAGTGTGCAACAATTTTACAATCAGATTATTGACTGTCTCATCCAACATACTCAAATCTGTTTCAGCTTTTGCTACTACCCCTTTTGCCTTCGCCAAGGCTTCTCCGGTTTTCATTGAGCCAAAAATTATTCTTCCATATTCATCCATCATATTCTCTATATTCACTAATGGATTTGCAATAAATTTTCCATCCACTTTCAGCACAGGCGCTATGTCCGTAATAACTCCATAATAATATGCCTGATGAGCTGTCCACGGTTCACACAAGGTCAACGACATCATTGCCCGCTCTACCCCGACAAACAAAGGAAGGAAATCAGTAGCGCCTCCGATAGGGGCACTGCCATGTTTTGGTCCTGCCTGACCAAAACGAGCCATATCGCTCGCAACACTAAAATCACAAGCCATTCCAATTTCCTGTCCGCCACCAATTCGCATCCCATTCACGCGACAGATTACCGGTTTTTCACAAAGGAAAATCGAAGAAACCATATCATTGAACAAACGCATGTATTGTGAGTATTCTTGAGGGTTTCCTGAATAGTATTCTGCATATTCCTTGGTATTGCCGCCGGTGCAAAATGCTTTATCTCCTACTGCAGTAAATACAACGGCTACCACGCTTCGATCATTTGATGCCTGTCGGAAGGCGAGAATTACTTCCTTCACAGCCGCTGTTGTGTATGAATTGAATTGCATAGGATTATTGAGAATTATCCATGCGTTATACAAGCCTTCTATCTGAGAACCACCTTTATTCAAGCATGGACGTTTTTCGAAAAGGATTTCCTTGAATTTTATATCTACTAGATTGTGGTTGAGGAGATCATTCATAAAACGGCTATTTAATTTTTGAAATCAGGTATAAGTACTGGACGTTTCATGTATTTGTGTTCCAGTGCATTTCTAAAAACCTCATTAATTTTTGACATTGGAAATGTTTCGACAAATTGATCAATTTTCAACTGGTCGTTCATAACCAATTTCACTACTTCGCTATACAATTCGGGTTTGCAACCCCAAGTGCCGATCATTGTTGCATCAAACGCCATTAAGTTGCTAAGTCGCACTTCGACTTTATCCATCGTAAAGCCAACAATAGAAAGAGTAGAGGCAAAAGTGATTAAACTAAATGCTAATTCCTGCCCTGCCTTGGTCCCAGACATTTCAAATATTTTCCAGCACACCGGAGAGGCTTTTAATACTTTTGAAATTGATTTTATCTGTTCCTTAACGGCTTTAGAATCCAATCCCTCTATATTAAGTGTTGCATCAACTCCGTGTTGCTTAGCAATCGAAAGTTTCTTATCGTTTACGTCTAGTGCTATAACTTTTGCACCAAATATTTTTGCAATTTGGGCTCCATAGATACCAACGCCTCCAACGCCAATCACTATGGCTAAATCACCCGGCTCGATTCCAGCTTTTTTTACTACCTGATAAGGGGTGGATACGGCATCGGCAATAACAGAAAGTTGATGTAAAGAATACTTTTTTAACACCTTGTCTGGAACGCGACATAGATATTTCGATGGCACCACTACATGTGAAGCAAACCCTCCATCAAAATCATTACCAGGCATCACTTGGTTACGACAAGTATTGCTACGTCCTCTTTTACATAATTCGCATTCGCCACATGGAAGTACAGCAGGAATTATTACATTTTTATTCAACCACTCTTGTGGACCTTCTACCACGACCCCGCTAATTTCATGTCCAAGAGTAAGAGGTAAAGTATGTCGCGTTTGCACACCATAATGCCAAAAGCTTAGATCGGTGTGGCATACTCCGCAGCCGGCTACTTTTACCATCGCTTCTCCATAGTTTATTTCTGGAAGTGGTTGTTCAATCAACCTGAACTCTTTATCAAGCTCAACCATTTGCCATTGATACATTTTATTGCTCATGGTATTATTGATTTAAGTTTTCAAACAAAATTGCGTTACCCTGTCCACCACCAATGCAAGCTGATGCAATTCCGTATTTCACCTTTCTCAAATTCATTTCACGTGAAAGTGTAAGTGATAATCTTATTCCACTGGCTGCCAGAGGATGACCGAAGGCAATAGCTCCTCCGTTTACATTGCAGGTGTTTCTATCTAATCCCAATTCGCGCTCGCAAGCAATAAACTGAGCCGCGAATGCTTCGTTGATTTCAAACAGTCCAATATCAGATACCCTCAATCCGGTTAATTCCAACAGCAAACGAATGGCCGGTACCGGCCCTAAGCCCATTAATTTCGGATCAACACCGCAACTTGCGGAGGCCAGCACCTTAGTAAGCGGCTTAAGATTTTTACTAGTTATGAAATTCTTGTTAGCGACAATTACTGAAGCCGCTCCATCTACAATGCCGCTGGAGTTAGCCGCCGTTTGCACGCCTTCTTTTTCAAATGCGGGAGCAAGTTTCCCCATCTCTTCTAAAGTAGAAGCACGAATGTTTTCATCAGCAATAAAATCGGTTACCTTTCTCGGAAGGAATACTTTACGCGGTTTCAATTCTTCCATTTCAAACACGGTGGAATTAAGGGGGATGATTTCTTCTGTAAAAAACTTTTTCTGCGTTGCAGTAACGGCGCGATCAACCGAAAGTTTCCCAAATTCATCAGTGTCGTTGCGCGTAATTTTGTATTGACGCGCAATGTTTTCAGCAGTACATCCCATCGGCACAGCTGCTGTGTCGTTTAATGCTTCCCACAAGAAATCTTTGAATTCAATTTTGCCCAGTGCATAGCCCATACGATTTCCGTAGCTGACTGTAGGGGCCAGTGACATATTCTCCGTTCCTCCACATAAAGCCACTGCTGCCTTGCCGAGAGAAATCTGATCTGCACCGGCTGTGATGGTTTCAAATCCTGAGCCACAGATACGTTGCAACATCACAGCCGGAACTCCTTGCGGAATTCCGGAATACAAACCAATATGGCGGGGAAGAAAATAGGTGTCGCAAGAACTTTGCCCGATGTTTGCCATCATGATTTGGTCAATATCTGCCGGAGCAATTCTTGATTTTTCGATAGCAGCACGGCTAGCAAAAATTCCTAAGTCAGTGGGAGAAATGCGGGCAAGAGTACCACAGAATTTCCCAAAAGCAGTACGCGCACCATTCACCAAATAAATGTCATCGTACACAATTCCAAATCCTTTTTCCTTATCGTGGTATGCTTTCATTTTTAATTTACTGCAATTTTTATTTCATTGATTTTTGCTTGGTTCACTCTCTTGTAGGTCTGCATAGCAATCACCGCAGCGCCATAAGAAACTCCAGATTGAGGCGCATCAATTATCTGAATGTCTTTATTAAACTTTTCGTTTAGCAGCGTTTTTAGATAAGGGTGATGAGCAATCACTCCGCCAATCATATAAATTGGTATTCCGGGATCGAGACGCATTTTGGCAACCTTGTTGGCTATAGAAATGTAGATGCCGCGAGAAATATCTTCGAGCGACATCCCATCAAAAATCCAGTTCATGATTTCCGTTTTGGCAAACACAGTACAGAAACTGTTAAGTTCTTTATCGTAGTTAGATAACGATGCGAGACTGCTCATCTCAGAAATATTAATGTTAGCGCGCTCGGCAATTTCAGCAAGGAAAGAACCCGTACCTGCGGCACATTTATCGTTCATATAAAAATTTTCAACGTTATTATCCTCGTCGCAGCGAACTATTTTGATGTCTTCTCCGCCTATGTCAATGATGTTTTTTTCGCCTGGATGAAGGAAAGAGACACCCGCAGCCGCGCAGTTGATTTCAGTTTTCACAATATCGGTTTCTGAGAAATGCTTTCTGCCATAGCCGGTGGCACAACTATATTGAATGTTGAAATTGTTAGCAATAACTTGCAGAATATTTTTCTGTGCCTGCTTATCGCTGCTGAGTGTAGGAAGGAAATAGCGGAATAATGTGGTTCCGTTTTGCTCAATTACGGTAAATTTTGTATAGGCAGAGCCTAAATCTATTCCGAGGAAACAAGCCATATTTTTAAATGTGCTAGGGATAGCCATTTTATTCACCAAACCCTTTTCAAAAATTTTTTTGTTGACATCTCCTGTGGCTCCCGGAATGCGCGAAACAATGTTCTTGTTCGACATGGCCTTAACCATATTGGTGAATGAAAGATTGAGTGAAGTACGTACGTAATGTTTCTTCCCGTACTCTACAATCTTTCCATTGAAGAAGTCAATCTCGGTCGGGTGGTTATTGATGAGGTCGAGCGCCAAAGAGGGAAAGTGATCGCCCCCTTTTTTGAGGTATCGCATACACTGCCGGATGAAATCATCGGGGAAATAAATTTTTTCTTTTTCGGCCACTACCACTGCTTCATTAATAATCTGCTCTATTAACTCAATAGTATCGAGATCGTTCATGGCTTCTGCCATCGTCAATCTACCCACACCACACAAGGCACTTAATGAGGAATTCAAAATGGTTTTCTCCCAGCTTCTTTTTAGAATATCGAAAGCATTCACGGCTTTAGTTTCCATCCCTGCCGAGGAAAGCAAGTGCGCTATTTCTTTAGCTTGTTCTGTTCGCACATCATTTACTGACCCGATATAATTTGGCGGGATGAAAAACGTAACCTTCACGGTATTGGGAGAAATAGTATTGCCTGCATAGTTGACCACCATGCGCAAGGTTTTCGATTCACCAAAGGAAGAAGTTAAATATTCCTCTACGTCCACTCCGTTTTGAGCCGATATAACCGTTAACTTCTCGGTGTTGAGCGATAAAGCGGATTTAACTGCTTCAGGCATTTGATAAGACTTTAGCGCAAATACTAAATAATCTGCATCGAAGTCAGACATATTTTCAATACTTTGATAAATATTTTCAAAACGTGCTGAAGATTTAATGAGGTTTTCAAGAATGATTCCGTCTTTTTTAATCTTTTGACTTCTTACTTCATTTCGCACGCATAAAGCCACTTCGCAACCGGCTTCCTGTAACTTCACAGCCATAATCATCCCCACGGGACCAAGCCCGATAATGGCGACTTTTATTTTTTTACTGTTGCTCATTTTTTCGCTTCGGTTTAGCTCATTACTTTACTTTCTTCCAACTGTTCTAAAAAGGTTTCAATCTTAGTAGTGCTTTGTCCTTCGCTGAAAAAGCGGAGGTCGCATAAATCTCCTTCAATGACTAGAGCCGGAACACCGGTTATTTCTTTCAACCGTTGTGGCATCCCAAACTTTGCGTTGGAATTATTGAAGCAGGTTTTACTATCGTGATAAACAATGCCGTCAATTTTGTATTCTTCAAACCAAGCTGCCAGCATTTTCATTTTTGCCTTTTCGCTTCGGTTGATAAAGATTTCGGTATAAGCTCGAGCGGTAGAATTCCAAGGGTCGTTTTCATCAAACTTATCGAACACCCAACTGCTGCAATAAGTAGAAGCTACCACTGCGGCACCGCTGGATGTAAACAAATCGCTGAGCATTCTCAGCTTGCCCCATATAGGCATTCCTTCCCAAAATATCCGTGTGTGAGTTTGGCGCAGAAAGCCGATATTGTTGTTTACATTATTTTCCAACTCGGCTAATAAGATGGTGTAGTAATCTTTTGCCACTTGGGTTCCGCGCAAAACAACAATAGGACCCATGTGAATAGTGCCGTCAAAAAAACTTAGTGGAGCATTCATGGCAGTGGAAGTTTTTAGAATCTTCTGCCAGAGCAAAGTGGCCTCTTTGCTCAGTTTAATGACTTCTTTAAATTTATCTAGATTGAATTTCTGTCCGCTTATCTGTTCGCAAATGGGAATCATTCTTTTGAACTGCTTCACTACCAAATCCACTGCTTCCTGTGTTACTTCATTGAGATAGCGAGGCGGCTCAATACCGACAATAGGGCAGTTAAATTCGGTAGCGAAAAAGTTAAACCAATCCTGCACTTCGCGGCATTGATTGGTGTTGTAGGCAATTAGGTCGGGCTTGGGCGCACCTTGCATTCCGTAATGCTTTTGCAGCGGAGTTTCTTTTTTTAAATAAGAACCTATATCAGAAGTGGTGTAAGAACAAACGTGACCGGAGTATCCGCATTTGATGGCTTCTGGTATGTAATCCATGGCTGTGCGAGTTGCTCCCAACAAAGCACCGTGATTTTCTGGGAAGTAAACTTCGAAACCGAAAGAACGCAACAACTCAGCTGGCCCCACGCTGGTACACCACGCTATTTTCTTTTCTCTCTTTTCTAGCGAGAGGAAGTATTCGCGCATAATGCGCTTCATCTCTTGTGCTGCTTTTATTTCGTACATATTACACGGTCATTTTTTTGATAGCCGGTACATCTTCTAACTTAATGATGTAAATATCCTCCTCTAAGGGGTTATTAGCTCCATACAAATTCTCAAGATGTGCTTTGTATGCAAACGCCACATTTTTAGGAGCCATCTTCATGCTCGGAGTGAGGGTGTTGTTTTCTAATGAAAGCTCTTCGTCAATAATCATGGCGGCTTTTATTTTCGAAAACTTTTGTCCAATACCGCAGTTGGCATCATTGAGACAACCGTGTAAACATTTTTGTAACTCGCTTAAGTTACGCGGACAAAAACAGCCATCTAGAGGTGTTTTTTCGTAAGCGGAGTTGACAATGTTTTTTTTGTTGGGAAATAGAAGCGCCACCGGATATTCTTCACCACCACCCACTACAATAGCGAAAGAGATGTAATGGCATTTCAGCTCAATCAGTTTCTCTAAATCAGAGGGAATCACTTTTTCGCCATTCGAGAGTTTAAAGATGCGGTCTTTGCGGGTGATAAGTTTCAATCCGCTCTCAGTAAATCCACCCACATCACCGGTGCAGAAAAATCCGTCATCGGTAAAAATTCCTTTATTTGCTTCATCATTTTTATAGTAGCCCTTCATCACGTTTTGGCCCTTCACTTGTATTTCGCCATCTTCTGCTAAGCGAATGGTAACGCCCGGAATAGGTTGACCTACCACTCCTGCTTGCCGTTTTTTGTTTGGGTTAGTGAGGGTGCAGCAAGGAGAGGTTTCAGTTAGGCCCCAACCTTCCATTACAGTAATACCTCTTTCTTCGAACTCATCGGAAAGTTTTTGAGGAAGGGCTGCCGCAGCAGTAAAAATGAATTTGAGTTGTGAGTGAAATAACAGTTCTTCAGCTTCGCGGTCAGATTTTGTTAAATCAAAAAGCGCCTGATAAACTTTGGGAACACTGAAGAACACGGTAGGCTTGATTGCTTTCCAATTCAACATAATTTCTTTCGGATCTTTCCCATAACCCGATTCCAGAAACATGCTGGCACCGTTGCAAAGTACGGCAAAGAGCTCAAAAATTCCCCCAAAGCTATGATGCCAAGGCAAGTAAGAAAGAAATCGGTCGTTGCTGTCAACATTCCATATCTGCGACAGAGCCGCTTGCTGTGATAAAATATTTTCATGCATTAACTGAACACACTTGGGAGTCCCCATAGTGCCGGAGGTGTACATGTTCAGGCAAATGTTATCGGGGTATGCAGCAATGTTCAATTTGAAATTTTTATCGCTGCGTTTGCTGAGCAGTTCTTCCAACGAATGTTGTTGGTTGAATTTTTTGTGGCTGACTTTATCAAACACAAAAACATGCTCCAGCTTCAAATCTTTATTTAACCGGCTCAACTGTGTTTCACCTGCAACCGCTAAATATTTTGCATCGCTATGGTTAATGAGAAGTTCGGCAGTTTCCTTATAAAAGAAAGCGAAGATGGGGACAGCAATTCCTCCGCAGGCCATCACAGCCAATTCCATTTCGAGCATCTCCATGCAATTGGGTGAGAAAATAACCATTTTATCGCCCTGCTTAAAGTTGAATTTGTGCTGAAGGTTGAACGCTATGTTGAGAATGTTATCGTATAATTCTTTCCAAGCAATGCCTTTGTAAATACCAGCTTGCTTTTGCTGAAAAACAATTTTATCGCCATACGTTGCCACATTTCTTTCGAGCAAGGTAGCCATGTTTGGAATTACTTCTCCTAAGACTATTTCATTTTTCAGCGTTTGCATAGAGTGTTTTTTTACGCTGCCACTGATTGTTTTTCCAATAATTTATAATGTCGGTAACCGCCCCATAATGCGGCACCAATGGCTCCGGCATAAATAGCATCGGGATGGGTTTTTACTTCATACTTTTTACCGGTTTCCTCTAACATTTCTTCAATGGCCTGCAACATGCCTTTGTTCAGCGCCATGCCACCGGTGAGCACCACCGGTGATTCGCCTTTGAGCGAGCTCATGAGTTTGATGATGCGCGAAGCGATGGAAAGGTGAATGCCTTTGATGATGTTGGGCGTTGATATGCCGCGAGACACCATGTTGATGACATCGGTTTCGGCCAACACTGCGCAAATACCCGAAGATATTTCAGGCTCATTGGCTTGCATGGAAACATCGCCTACTTCTTCTATACTCAAACCGAGGTAGCGCGAAATATTTTCGAGAAACTGACCAGAACCGGAAGCGCACTGACCGGTCATTTTATAGTCCTGCACCCGCGCTCCTTCGCTGGTGCGAATGGCGCGTACATACAAGGCTCCAAGGTCAACCACTGTTTTGGCATCGGGAAAAAAGAAATTAGCTCCGCGTGCATGAGTAGTCATACCATAGAAATGTCCGCGTTTACGTTTTACCAAATCACCTTCTCCGGTGCTGGCGAGGTAGGCCACGTCTTCGTATTTCAAGATATTTTTGGCAAGCATGGTGTTGACCATATCATCGGCCACTGTGGTGGGATTGCGCTTGCGGATTTTTTCAGTTTGCTGGTCAACCAATTTCGGAGTATCGGAATATTCCATCAGCACCAGCTTAATAAAGTTGCTGCCTACGTCAATTCCTATGGTGTAAATCGGAGTTATCATCTTACTTGTTTTTTGGAAACGTAATTTTATTAAACAGCCACCTGACTTGCTTTCTTAGCGCTTGGCAAATCGGTTTTTATATTTCTGCGCGCAAACATGGCACCTCCCAGCGCGCCCATAAAAATGGAATCAGTATGAATATTGATGGTAATGCCATCGCCATAATTTTCCTTCACTAACTGCGTCAGATATTTTATGACAGCCTGGTTTCTGGCCACTCCACCGGTAAATGTAAATTCATTGAATACGCCACCGCTTCGCGCAATCAGCGACATGGCGCGCATGATGATGGCTTTGTGCAAACCGCCCAGAATATCTTCGCGCTTTTCGCCTATGTTAGTCAACTCGCGCAACTCAGCACCCGCAAATACGGTGCAGGTAGAGCAAATGGTTACTTCTTTTTCTGCCTTCATAGCCATAGGGCCTAACTCGTTGAGCGAAATGCTCATTTCATCGGCAATGTAACCGAGGTAACGCCCGCAACCGGCGGCGCACCGGTCGTTCATCTGAAAGCTGGTCACCAATCCATATTTATCTACCTGAATAGCTTTGGTATCCTGCCCGCCTATGTCGAGCACCGTGCGGGTGTTCGGAAAAATTGCGTGTGCGCCGAAGGCATGGCAAAGAATTTCGGAGCGGATACAATCTTCAGGGAAAGGGAGCAGCGCCCGACCATAACCGGTGCCGGTCATGTTGGCAATGTTGAATTCTAGGTCGGCTACTTCATCAATCCGCTCTTGCAAAGATTCTGAAACATTTTTAAAATCGCCTTTCAGCAAGTACATCTCGGTATTAAAATCCTTTTCGCTGTCAATCGAAATATTCTCTTTCAACTCTGGTAGGTTATCGTACTTTTCTTTCAGCAATTCCATGGCTTCGTGAATTAGTTGTCTAAAATTGAAAGAGACTACCTTGTTTTCGGCCGGTGTAATACTTTTATCCCACACGGTCATTAGAGGTTCGAAATGTGTAGAGTCGAGCTTGTTTACTTCTTCGTTATATTTTTCGGAAACTACATCGCGGAAGAATTGATTTTTTGAGCCGAGATTGTTATAAATATAATCGTGTTTTATCTTTGGCTTAAAGGCTTTTCGAATATTGCGCAAGTGATTCAGGATATTATCACGCGTCCCTTCATCCTGAAAGAAAATGTTGCAGGTTTTTACCAACTCATCACCCAAATTATCCAAGCGAACTTTAAATTGCTCATACTGGAAAACGCTTTCCAGATCGTCAATGTATTTCTTGTATTCAGGTCGTGCTTTTATTTCAGCCTCTAAGTTTTTCTTGAGCACTGAGAAGCGAGCGTTGTACAGCGCTTCATCGCGAGCAATATCGGCAGCCACCGAATAGTTGGCACGGGTGTTAGTAATACCACGTCCTATAATTTCATCCTGCTCATTAATAATTACTGCCTTAGAAGTAGTAGAGCCGAGGTCAACACCGAGATAATATTTACTCATGGTAGAAAGGTTTGTTCGGTTTTAATGTTTTTTTCTATTTTAAACTCCTTGTACTTCTTGTTCCATAATTGTTTTACGCTGCCCAAGCATTTGAAAATATGATTCCAAGCGATTCTTGATATTGGCATAAGAGAAATAGCGCGGGTCCACCAGATCGCTTTCAATAAAACCCACCGGAATACCGCAACGCTGTTCTATTTCGCGCATCATCAGCAACTGACCTGCCGAAAAGGAATTACAACTCTTGATGGAGTTGATCAAAAAACCATCGGCTTTGTACTCCTTTATATAATGTTCAATCAAATCAACGCGCTGTGGCAAGTTCAAATTAGTGTAGCAGCCCATGCAGTATTTGGCCAGGCTCTCCAAGGGTTTCTCCGGATCGTGCCGAAAGCCCTGATCGTATAAGCCTCCTACTTTTGTATATGTAGAGGCTACAATCACAGCTCCCATGTCATAAAATATTTTCCAGAACTCGCGGAAGTTGGTCCAATTAGGAGGTCCTTCCACCACTAAGCGGAATTTCTCTTCTTTCAATTCGCCTTCCGGATTAATAGGCAATAAGCCCTTCGCTAATCTTTCAGAAACTTCATTGTATAATTCCTGATAGTACTCTAGTGCTACATCAGTTCCTCTAAAGGCGGTATTCATGGGCCCCATATAATACACTCCGGCAAAGTAGGCATCAATAGGAGAGGGCTTGTTCTTTGCCGATTCTAGCACTTTCACCCAGAGGTCTTCGCTTTTGGCCGAATTCTCCAGCATTTTAGAGAGCCGATCGTAATCCAATTTCTTTCCTGCCACTTTCTCCATTTTGGGAATTACTTCCTCTTTCAATTGCTTCACCATGTAGTCCACCTGGTCTTGAGTGATTTTCCCATCCTCTTGGTAAGGAGTATGCAGCATGGCGATTTCTACCCCCGGATATAATCGTTCTAGGTTTTCGAACCATTTCATAAAAGTGAAACAGCCGGTATAACTCAGCAACAATAAGTCGGGTTCGGGAAGTTTCTCTCCCGTTGGCCCTATATTGCCGTTCAGCATCATGCCGATGTCGCATTTCACATACGTGCAAACATCTTCGCTGAATCCTAACTTTTCGGCATCTTTAATGTAAGAACCCGATTTTTTACGCATACCCGATTGCAACGCATTTATTTCGGGATACACCGGCAGCATATCCAATGCGAGAATCAACTCGGTAATGTTTAGGCACGAAAGTGTAAACTACCTTTTTCCCTCTTTCTTTTGCGGTACTCAATTCAGTAAAAAGATTGGCGAGCATCTCTTTCTGAATCACCATGCTTTTTTCTTTAACTGCCTCTTTTGGATCTGCCATAATATTTTCGTTTTATCTACTCCTTTTTAAAATTACACCCATAGTTTTATGGAATCGCTGAATGTTCCTGCTTGCTCTTTAATTACTTTAAACTGTCCAGTGTTTTCGTGGAACTGAAAATTGATATGTGCTACTCCAGCTGCATCGCAGGCTTTTTGCAAATCGGGACGATCTAATAATGCCGGGTCGCAGAAACTGGCCGCACAGAATATCACACCGTCAGCATCTCTTTCGCGGGTAAGTTTCACCAAGCGATCACCTTTCGGGTTGCCTACATCGTACAATGCAGAAGAAGGAGCACTTTTGGTCAGGAAAGCTTCCACCATTTCATTCAGTGGATCGACAGTAGTGTTATCTATATCTCCTTGTATCCAGCGCGAGCCGAGCATAAAATCATCGTCCACAATGTAACATCCGGCCATTTCAATGGATTTGATTAGGCCGATAGGTGGTTGCTCGCAGAATGATCCGGAAATAACCACTCGGATATTGTCCATCTGTTCCCCGTAATTCTCTTGAATAAGATTTACCACTTGCTCTAAAATTTTGTTGTGTTTTTCTACCGGAATAGTTAGCCCTGCCCGCAAAAGGTGATATGTATCTACCGCAGATAATCTCTCAGGGTTTTCCTGACGAACATAGTAAATGGTTTCGATCAGTTGCCGGTTGCGGTTGTAAAGTAAAATGGAGCGGTTCAAATTATCAGGGGTCATTTTTACTCCGTTAATCTGAAACATATCGTTAAGGATAGTCTCTATCAACTCGCGATAAAAGGTTCCACCAATATGAGATTCGAAATTCTGCGGGTAGTCGAAGTAGCGGGTAAACTTCCCTTTCTTTACCAACTTAAACATGCCGGAAAGGTTCCGAATACAATCACAAATAGAGGGGAAAAGAAAGCCATCAAAGTTTTCGAGATTAGTATCAAGCACCATTTCTATAATTCCGCGCGGTAGGTGACAGATGTAAGATTGATAGTAAGCATCTCCTTTGATAATCTGTTTGCGGTCCCCCGCTCCCATAATTCCTATAGGTAAGCCATTTACCGCGTGAATTATTTCACGCGGTATATAAATTGGCAAATAGCCGACAAGAATTCTACTGGGCGCTTCCTTCTTCCAATTCTTTGCGTAAGTGAAATTGAGGTCGAATGCCAGCGATTTACACTCCTCTATAATAGCTTCTAATTCAACCGGTGTTTCTTTCATAATCTTTGTTGTATCCGTTTGTATTTCAGAGTCGTCCTTTCTAAAAATTAATTTTACAATTCTCACCATTACCGCTCCCGAAACACATGACCAAACTCAAAGTCTAAATAGTTATTTCGTAGTTTATTTAGTGACAATTATCATGTGTTGTTTTGTCTAATTCTATTCTATTAGTACTTGTAAACAATTACAAGAAAACTTAGTTAATATTAGCTATAGGTGTGGTGGATTTAGAGTCAAATATTGCATGTGTTATTCTCTCAGCGGGCAGGTCGAAACGAATGGGTTCCCAAAAGGCAGATTTACGGTTTGCCGAGAATGAAAGTTTTTTGCAGCACCTCATTCGAGTCTATCAAAAGGCGGGAATCCAGAAGATTATAGTAGTGCTCCATCCTGCTATAGAACTAAACTTTTTGAAAGGTGAAATTAAAGATATCACATGGCTTACGAACCTCTTTCCGGAGTTTGGGAAGATGTATTCTCTCAAAATGGGTTTGGCGCAAAATCGAAATGCTGATTTCTGCTTTCTGCAGAATATTGACAATCCTTTTACCTCTATTCGACTTATAAAGCAATTAGTGGAGGCAAGAACGAAGGCTGATTACGCAGTACCAATTTTTAATGGAGAAGGAGGTCACCCTATTTTGTTATCATCAGTAATTATTAAGCATATTCTTCAAATAGAAGGTAATGACCGTAAACTAAATGAAGTACTCACAACATTCAACAGAATTAATGTAGAAACAGGAGACAGGCGAATTTTAGTGAACATCAACACTCCAAGTGATTATGCGAAGTTCTTTATTAAAGACGAGGCAGCGCCTGTTGAAATGTGAAAGATATCATTGAAATAATTGCGGAAGTCCATCAACTGAAAGGAGAAGTTGCCCTTTGTATCGTTACCAGTACGAAAGGCTCAACTCCTCGCAATGTAGGAGCTAAAATGTTGGTTTTTCCGGATGGGAAAATATTTGGGACAATTGGAGGCGGCCATTTGGAAAAGAAAACAATTGCTGATGCTTTGGAAGTTTTAAAATCGAAAAGACCGACAGTATATAAACATGAATTATTACAGCAGCATAATATGTGCTGCGGAGGCACAATGGAGATTTACATAGAACCAGTGATGGAGAAAAGCAAACTATACATTTTTGGGGCAGGTCATACCGGTTACGCACTGGCGAAATACTCACTCGATTTCAGTTTTGAAGTGTTGGTAATTGATGACCGCAAAGAGTATCTCGATGAAATAAAGATCAAGGGGATCGACAAACTCAATAATAATTACCACGAAGTGCTTCCGGTATTACCTTTCAATGACAATACATTCATCTGTATTATGACATACAATCATTCCTTTGACCGCGATATTCTAGCATCTTGTTTAAAGAAACCACATGGTTACCTCGGTGTGATTGGCAGCCAGCGTAAAGTTGAAATGACTAAAAAAATGTTTGAGGAAGGATTGATTGCTTCTAAAACTGAACTAGACGAAGTGGATATGCCTATGGGAATAGATATTGGTGCGGAGAGCCCTGAAGAAATTGCCATCAGCATTTTGGCAAAGTTGATTGCAGTGAAAAATAAAATTGGTATGGTATGAATGTGCAATATATAGCGGTAATAACCGGTGCCGCAAAGGGAATAGGTAAAGCGATTGCCAACAGATTGATAGCCGATGGTTTTTTTGTGATCGCGGTTGATTTAGATGAAGAAGGCGGAAAAATGCTGATAGCGGAACACGAAACGAACAAATTAGGTTTTATCAAAGCCGACATCCGTAATGAGGTAAATGTTCAACATCTTTTCGAAAATATTTTAAATAAATACCAACATATTGATGTGCTGGTGAACAATGCGGGGATTGTTCGCGATAACCTGATTTGGAACATGAGTGTAGAAGATTTTGATGCAGTCATGAACGTTAACTTGAAAGGCACTTGGCTAATGTGTCGTGAAGCAGCAAAAATTATGCGAACGCAAAACAATGGATGCATCGTCAACATTGCATCACGTGCTTGGCTAGGCAATCAAGGTCAGAGTAATTATTCTGCGTCTAAAGCAGGAGTCATTGCGCTAACTCGTGTGCTGGCACTCGAATTGGGCAAATACAATGTGAGGGTGAACGCTGTTGCCCCGGGTCTGATTGATACTCCACTCACACAAAATTTGAAACAGGAAGTATTGCAACGCTTGAAAGATGCTCAGCCCACCAAAGAGATGGGCAGCCCCGATGATGTAGCTAATGTGGTTGCATTTTTGGTAGCAGAGCAAACAAAATTTATAACTGGCCAAACGATTTATGTAGATGGAGGTAAAAGTATTGGAGCCGGAATTTGACCTGAACCAAATCATAATTTACAAGGTTTATTCCATGCACCTTCGCACATCGCTATGAACGAGATTCAAAATATACAATTGCTTTCGCCTGCGGGTTCCTTCGAATCGCTGATGGCTGCTATTCAGGCAGGTTGTAATGCCGTTTATTTTGGTATTGAGCAGTTGAATATGCGCGCACGGTCAAGTATTAATTTTACGCTGGATGATTTAAAGCGGATTTCGGAAATAGCGAGGGAGAATAAAATCAAAACCTACGTCACGCTTAACACTATTCTATACGATCACGATCTTTCATTGATGCGAACGATTGTGAACGAGGCAAAGGCAAATAGTATCACTGCTATCATTGCTTCCGACCATGCGGTCATGAGCTATGCAAAGAAGATTGGAATGCCGGTCCATATTTCTACGCAGGCAAACATCACCAATATAGAAACTGTTGAATTTTATTCAGTGTTTGCCGATGTGATGGTAATGGCCCGGGAACTCACACTTGAACAGGTGGAGAAGATGGTGAAGGAAATAAAGCGAAGAGAAATCAAAGGACCATCTGGTGACTTGGTTCGCATAGAGATTTTTGGTCACGGAGCTTTGTGTATGGCGGTTTCTGGCAAATGTTATTTGAGTTTGCACACCGACTTTGCTTCAGCAAACCGAGGTGCTTGTATTCAGAATTGCAGAAGAAAATATATGGTGACGGATAAGGAATCTGGAATGGAGTTAGAGATAGACAATGAATATATCATGTCCGCAAAGGATTTGTGCACTATTGATTTTATCGATAGACTAATTGCAGCTGGAGTTTCTGTTTTAAAGATTGAAGGCAGAGGCAGAAGTGCAGATTATGTCTATACTACCACTAAATGTTATCGCGAAGCGATTGATTCTATATCAAATGAAACTTATACCGGAGAAAAAATAGCAAATTGGAAAATCCGATTAGCCACCGTTTACAATCGTGGTTTCTGGGATGGATATTATCTTGGTAAAAAGTTGGGTGAATGGAGTGATGATTATGGCTCAAAAGCAACGAAGCGGAAAATATATGTAGGTAAGGGAATTAAGTATTTTGACAACATAAATGTTGGAGAATTTTTACTGGAATCACACAATCTATCTGTGGGTGATGAAATTATGATTAGTGGTCCTACCACCGGTTTAATTCAAACCACGGTGAAAGAGCTGAGATTGGATAATCAAACTAGCGAAACAGTAAAGCGGGGAGATATCTTCTCGATGCCTGTGAAAATAAAAATTCGCGCCTCCGATAAAGTTTATAAAATGGTAGATGCGTGAGGCTGAGAATTTTTCATCACCGCAGTAAATGTATAGGTTGCAATGCCTGCGTAGAAGCGGATAAAAGCAGATGGCGGATGTCGCGCAAAGACGGCAAGTGTACCTTAGTAGGAGGAGTGGAGAAAAAAGGAATTTACGGATTGAATATTTTGGAAGAAGAATATAGAAGCGCGATGAACGCAGCAAAGAATTGCCCGGTAAAGATTATTCACGTTGATAAAATGAAATAGTATGAGCTACCACATTTCAAAGACAGTTGATTACAATTTCAACAAAGCTATTGAGCGCGCAACCGAGGAACTAAAGAAAGAAGGCTTTGGTGTGCTTACCGAGATTGATGTAAAGGAAACACTGAAAAAGAAAATTGATGTTGACTTTAGAAAGTATAAGATCTTGGGAGCCTGCAATCCTCATTTCGCCTACAAAGCATTGAGCGCTGAAGACAAAATTGGAACGATGTTGCCTTGCAATGTGGTTGTGCAGGAACACGAAGACGGCAAAGTGGAAGTAAGCTCAGTGAATCCCGCAGCCTCTATGATGGCTGTAAAGAATGATGGGCTTAGCGGTATTGCTGTGGAAGTACAGGAAAAGCTAAAGCGCGTGATTGAAAATATTTAATTCCATATAATGAAGCCGGTCTCTTTTACTGTAAACGGAAAACGATTTGATGTGCTGGTAGAAGCACACGAAATGCTTTCGAATGTTATTCGAGAGAAGATAAGCTTAACCGGGACGAAGATTGGTTGCTCGCAGGGGAGTTGTGGAGCTTGCGCCGTGTTGGTAAACAACGAGCCGGTGTTGAGCTGTGTCACTCCTGCTATGCGTTTTGAAAATGCCAACATCACCACTATTGAAGGGGTTTCTCAGTGTGGAACGCTTCACGAACTACAGGAAAAGTTTGTGAAGAAAGGAGCGATTCAATGCGGTTTTTGCACTCCGGGCATGGTGTTGACGGCACTGGATTTCGTCAGTAAAAATCCAAATCCTACTATTGAGGAAATCAAGGATTCACTATCCGGGAACGTTTGTCGCTGCACGGGTTATAAAAAGATAATTGAAGCGGTGGCAGAATACGCCAAAGGGAATACAGCTTCTGAAGTAGTGTTGCAGGACAATGGAAAGAAAGTAGGGATTGGACGGCCTTATATCGAAGCAACAAAAAAAGTACAGGGTATTGCTGACTATGCCGATGACTACAAGATCAAAGAAGCGCTCCATATAAAATTTGTTCGGAGCATATATCCTCATGCAATCATCGAGGACATTGACTCCCGCGAAGCCGTTAAACTGCAAGGGGTACGCTACATTGCTACTGGGGAAGAACTTCCGATCACTTTTGGCGTGCTTCCTATTTCACAAGATGAAACCGCCATAGCCATTGGCAAAACAAGATACATTGGGGAAATAGTGGTTGCCGTAGCTGCTGACACAGAAGAAATTGCTGTGCAGGCTTGTGAACTCATCCAAGTAAGATACAGGCCCACTAAAGAGTTTTTGTCTATTGATGACTCGCTAAATGATATTGGAACGAATGAAAAGATTCATTCGCATACGAAGTTCAATAACAATATCCACAAAAAGGCTGAACTCCGTTTCGATAATCAAGAAGATGGATTAAAAGCGGCAGATGTCGTTTCCAAAATGAGTTTTGAATTTGAAGGAATCAGCCACGGTTTTACGGAGCCACATGCCGCCACTGCCTATTGGGACGAAAACGGGTTAACCATTATCACTGCCACACAGGTAACACACTATTTGCATCGGGCACTTGCTAAAACTTTAGAGGTGCCATTGAGTAGGGTGCGGGTAATTAAACCTTATGTGGGCGGAGGTTTTGGAGGAAGGGAGATCCATTTCCACACGAGATTATTATTTCGCATATCGCCCGCAAAACAGGAAAGCCGGTTCGCGTTCGCCTGTCGCGCGAAGAAGTCTTTTTGACCAATCACGGTCGCCATCCTTCAAGAATGACGATTCAATTAGGCGCAAGTAATGATGGAACGCTGAAAGTTTTGGATGCTGATATTGCGATTGATGGTGGTGCTTACGGAAGTTTCGGTGTGGTTACTTCTTATTACAATGGTGTGTTATTGCAGGCGCCATACAAAATTGATAATCTGGGGTTCAGAACTTTTCGCGTGTACACCAACAAGCCGCAATGCGGTGCCATGCGCGGTCATGGAGCGGTGAATTCTCGCTTTGCGGTTGAATCTTTAATCGATGATATCGCTCACAAAATTCAAATGGACCCGGTGGAATTGCGGATGAAGAATTTTCTGGATGCCAACACAACTACAGTCGGGCAGTACCGCATTACCTCCAACGGCAGCCGTGAATCTATTCAAGCGGTCGCTGGACAATCAGACTGGAAGAACAAACATGGGAAATCAGAATACGGTCATGGTTTTGGGGTGGGATGCGGATTCTTCATCAGCGGAAGCGCGATGTCCATCATCCGAAATGAAATACCGCAGTCAACCGTTCATTTGAAGGTGGATTTTGATGGAAGAGTTTTGATTACGTCGGGAGCCAATGATATTGGGCAAGGCAGCGACACCATGTTGGCGGTTATTGTAGCGGAAGTATTGGGAATTAGCATGGATAAGATTTTTGTGTTGGGGGCTGATACGCTACTCACCCCTGTGGATTTGGGCAGCTATTCCAGCCGGGTCACATTTATGGCGGGTAATGCAGCAAAGCAAGCAGCAGAAAATCTGAAAAATGAAATAGCCACCTCCATTTCAAAGCAATACAATTTGGCAATAGAGGAATTGAGTTTTTCTGAAGATAGAGTTTTCAGTTTCGATAAAACAGTTGATTTAAGTTGGAACGAAGCGATTGATACACTGATAGCGAATCGCGGAGCTGTGAGTGTAAGCGGCAAATATATTTCTCCAAAGCTTGGAGGAGATTTTAAAGGAGCCGGAGCAGGATTAAGTCCTTCTTATTCTTTTGGCGCTTGTGTGGCCGAGGTAAAAGTAGACACACAAACCGGCCATGTAAAACTGCTGAACGTATGGGGTGCGCACGACTGCGGAAAAGCAATAAACCCGCTAGCGGTCGAAGGGCAATTAGAAGGTTCTTGGCACATGGGGATTGGTCAGGCGCTGAGTGAAGAAATGAAATATTACAACGGGCTTTTACTCAACAACAACTTCTTGGACTACAAGATTCCAACTTCTCTGGACACTCCCGATATTCATACCAACATTATTGAGTCGAACGATCCGGAAGGGCCATTTGGTGCTAAGGAGTGCGGAGAAGGTGCGCTACATCCTGTTATTCCCGCTATTGGGAATGCAATTTTCGATGCCGTTGGGGTTCGGGTAACCAAGTTGCCGATTAAATCAGAAGACGTATTGAAGTTGATGAAGGAAAAGAATAAGAAGCAAACCACCGAAACTGCAGCATTATGATGGTGGAAAAACTTTACCTGAAACCTAGCTCCATTTCGGAAGCAATGGAATATGCTAAGTCACACTTAAACGACTTTCGTTTTCTGGCCGGAGGCACCGATGTTATCGTGAACAAGTTTCAGAATAACGATGAATCAAGTTGCTTGATTGACTTAACCGGAATTGAAGAACTGAAAAAAATTGTTGTAGAAGAAGATTTCCTGAAGATTGGTTCGCTCGTTCGTTTAGATGACTTGAAAAAGAATACAGAGATAGGAGTATCTTTCCCGGCACTTCTTCAAGCAGCCCATTCGGTGGCTTCGCCGCTGCTTAGGAAGACCGCCACCCTTGGAGGAAATCTATTGTGCGAAAACCGCTGTACGTTTTACAACCAAAGCGAGTGGTGGAGAGAGGCCGTGGGGTACTGCTTAAAATGCGACGGAGATGTTTGTATCGCAACGGGAGGTAAGAAAGCCTGTTTCTCAAAGTTCGTTTCTGATATGGCACCGGTGCTGATCAGCATGGAGGCGCAGATTGAAATAGCCGATGGAGAGGAAATAAGAACAGTTCCGCTCGAAACGATTTATACCGGTGATGGGGTCAACTCCATTCAACTTCCTAAAACCGCCATTATCCGCTATATTGTTCTTCCACTGAATAGGAACTTCAAAACAGCTTTCAAAAAGCTGCGTCCGCGCGAGGCAGTTGATTTTACTTCGCTTACCACCGCCGTGACTATCAGTAATAGTGGGAGCCTCAGAATTGTAATTGGTGGGGTAGATCCCAAGCCGGTGCTTTTTCAAGGGGCCCTTAGCGACAATTTGGAAGAACTGATGAAGAAGGCGGTTAAGAAACCGCGAGTAGTAGATAATGATTTTTACTCGCGCACCTATCGAAGAGAAATGATGGAAGTATTTCTTCAGCAAAGTTTTAAAGAATTGATAAACCAAAATCTAAACTATGAATAACGCACTCAAGATGCTTTATGATGAGCACGAAATAATTGGACAGGCAATTGAAATTGCCAAACAGGCATCGTCACTTGTGGGAAACAACGATGAGCAATACGAAAAGACAGTTCTCGAGTTGATTCGGTTCTTCAAAAACTATTCGGATCAGTATCATCACCGCAAGGAGGAAGAGATTCTTTTTCCTGAAATGGAGAAGAAAAATGAAATGCTGTCTGATGGGGTGATTCACGAAATGCTATCGAATCATGAGGATTTCCGGGAAATGATTCGCTCGATTGAAAAGAGTTTGAGCGGCAAAAACTATGCAGAAGCGCAAAGCCGTTTGGAGCAATATACTGAAGCGCTGTTAGATCATATTGCCGTCGAAAATGATGAGGTGTTTCAAATGACTGAGTCTCTTTTCAGCGAGGATGAACTCGACAAGATTTATTTCCGCTTTCAGGATAGCGACCGAGAGTTGGGCGATACCCTTAAAGAAGAATGGGTTAGTGCCATTTCGCAAGGAGGATAGTCTGATTTAAGTAACTATACTTTCAAACGGTAGAGTAAGCGCAATTTATATTCTGGTATTGACAGGGTCGTCGAACGACTCATACTGGAAATCTCGTTTTTACTCCCTTGAGAATCAAGGTGTGTTCCAGTTGCTGTGGTGTCCAGTATGGACGTCCTGATATGTCCCGCTTCGGTTCTGGCAGGTCACCTTTCTTAGTATAATTGTTGACGGTGTGGCGGGTGACGCCGAGGAGTTGGGCTACCTATTGTTATATACAGCCGCTCCTCTTGTAGTAGAGTTTCACGCTTAGATCTGATGGTCTGCTTTATCTCTTCCCTCACCTCGGCCATCTCCTGCCGTACGACGGTTCTGACCACTTCTTCAAACAGTCCGAGTTCTATTCCAATGATTCTGTTGCTTTCCGCCATGACTTTCTTCCTGCGATTTGTTCATGACTAATATAGTAGAACAGGGAAGAAGGTGGTGAGTTTACTGGAAGATTATTTTTGAAAGTGTGTGTAAATAGTGTGTGCACTTTTACCCATTAAACGACGAAAGCCTTGCTGGGCAAGGCTTTCGGGACATTTCTGCGGACCGGACGGGTACAGTCTAGCCAATGGTAATTTACCACTGTTTTGTATAACCTTGTATAAAGAATTCTCCTGAAGCAGGCCTGTCTTGCTTTACAGTCAAATGCACGGCACAAATGACGTAGGGGCGTTGGATACCAATGGTGAATCCTGCGGAAAAAAGTGTGTGTAAATGGTGTGTGTAGGCGGTAGTTGGCAGACCAGATATTCGGCGACCTAAACTTGTCTTACAAGAGGCGTATACGCCGAATACAAATCAAAACCCTATGTTATAACACACAAAATAATTAACAAATTTTTTGTTTTATAAATAATGAATCTTAGGTTTGAATCACAATCAGCGGATTTGCACACGGACTTGTCGCAAATAATTTAACATAAAAATGGACCCCTTCCGCTAATAAAGACGGAAGAAATTGATAGAATACATGTTGGTATGGTGGCTGTGATAAGACAGCGATAGTGAGATGGAGTGTTAATCGTTTTAACTACATAAATCTACATAACTATGCAAGAAACAACTTTACACCTATGGGGACGTGTATCCGCCCTTACTTTTTCTCTTTTCTTCCTTTTTTTCTTACCGCAGGATGCAAAGGCGCAAACCAACCTTCCAAAGTATGACATGAAATTCCAGTTCCGCGATGGAAGTGGCCTGCTGAAAGACACGATGATGTCGAGGATTAAGTATAAGTTCTGGAGTAAATCCTCTTCCTATCCCGGTTATGTGAAGTGGAAAAAACCAACCCTTTGCCGTTTTACAGTCAAGTGTTGAAGGCGTGGGCTTGTTTTCAGATTCCACACATAGCTTCTCAACCGGTGATACCATCGGCTATGCGTTTTTCAAAATTGGTTCAACAGGCAGTTTTGACATAGATTTTATGGAATCGAATATAGGTTCCTTCATTAACGACTCACAGACTCCAAACATGGAGGTATTGCTCACGCCGAAAGGCTTGCTTCTAAGAGCGAAGCAAAGTATTGCTTCAACAACAGAACTCATGGCGAGCTATCGAGAAATCATTGACTTGTTCCCAAACGACAAGAGTATCCGGCGTTCTATTCAATATTGGTAAAGCTCGTTCAAACTCAGCCTGAAAGCAATAATCATAGCCTCTGAAGTATATCTATTCACTGACAAAATCTAATTTATGAAAAAGGAATTGACTCTATTGGATAGTCTTAAAAGATTGACAATCCTCGTTGTAATGGTATTGATAGGCGGGCAAGTGAGTTTGTAAAGTTG
The DNA here is from genome assembly GCA_016722375.1 of Bacteroidota bacterium. Taxonomy (NCBI): domain Bacteria; kingdom Pseudomonadati; phylum Bacteroidota; species Bacteroidota bacterium. The sequence goes on from JADKJG010000006.1 coordinate 366,293, forward strand.
ATAGAGGGAGAGTCTGGTTGGAATTTTCGTGACAAGGCTTTTGCTTTGTTGAAGGCGGAAGTTGTGCGGGATAAAATAGAAAACATGTGCCTCTTGTACGGCCTGCCCCAGCCGGATGTCGGTTTTCATGCAATATCAGATGCTGCCATTTACAATACTAGGGTCGCAAGCGTTTAATCCCGGGCTCGTTCAGTTCCTGCTTGGTTTCTCCCCAACCGGAACCCTTTATGACAATCCATTTTCAGAATTGACCGAAGACGAACAGAACAATATTACCCTGATGATGAACTGGATATTGAATACAGAGAATCCAAGTATAGCAGATTATGAAGACATGCTTGACCCGGATAATTTAGGGATGGCAGAAATCCCATCCACTTTTTGTGACGATTCCGATGACCAGAATACCTGTCAGAAGCAGGTTACTTCCTTGGTGGTTACCACGAATATTACCGGCTTATTAGCCGAAATCCCTATTGAAGAAACAGGTGAGTTTGAGGGCTTTCGCTTTGAAGTGCTAAGTGCTTTTTTATTAAGCGATAATTGCTTTCAGGAGCTTCAATCCTACTACAGCTATCTGTTTACTGCGGAGGAAGAAGACGGATATGAGTTTGGTTTGATACCACTAACCGCTGGCGATGCCACCTATATTTCCCGAATAGTCTTCGATGATGATACTGTCTACACCACCATTGCCTATGCTTACAATTACACCTCCTTGGAGGGGATAGAGTATGACGGAGGAGGAGAGTTTTCCTACCACGAAGGATTCCAACCAATTTCTTTAGACAGTGTTCTGTATAAGATGGGGCCAGTGTCCATTGACAGTAGTGGTCCGCTATCGTTTTGCGAAGGAAATAGCGTGACTTTATTTACGACTACAGAAGGTCTGAGTGATTTTATGTGGAGCAATGGAGATACCACAGAGTCTATTTTCGTGGATACTTCCGGAACTTATTCACTAAAAGTAAAAAAGCCATTTGGTTGCTACTGGACTTCCAGTCTAGAAACAGAGGTAAATGTTCACCCGCTGCCCGAAGCACCCACTCCTCCCACCCCACAAAGTTCTTGCAGCGACACTGCCGTACTGTTTGTATTTGATAGTATCCTAGCCGGAAGCGGTGGCAATCAAATTGAATGGGCATTGAGTAGTTCGTTTGACACCTCAGAAATAATTGAAAGCAATGGCAGCATCAATCTATTGGTTGAATCAGGAGCAATAGATACTCTCTGGATGCGAAGCAGGGATAGCGTGACCGGTTGTGTGAGTGAAAGTGTTAACATAATAGGCGCGGTTAGTTATTCTCCTATATTGGCAATCGAAGGTGACTCGGTGATTGCTCTTGATGAGAGTTTATGTTATCAAGCGATAACTACTGATTCCGCAGGAATAAACTACTCAATTATTCAGGGAAATGCAGTAATTGATTCGACGAGTGGCTGTATCTATGGGTATAGCGAGAGCTTCACAATTCGATGTACTGTTACTAGTGGTTTTTGTAGTTCAAGCATTTTAGATAAAACAGTATGGGTTATCCAACCTCCAATTGTTCCCGGTGTGCAAACTTCAACTGGCGATACATCTGTTATTTTCATTATGGATTACATACAACCTGGGATTGGGGGAGATCAACTCCAGTGGTCGTTTGATAGCTTATTTTCAACTGCATATATAATAGATACACCTACCTTTTTTCATATCACATTACCTTCTGACACAGAAATTATTATTTGGGTAAGGACTAGAAACAGTAACCTCCACATAGTCAGTAAATCTGAGAAAAGCAAGTTGAGAAATAAGAGAAGTTTGTTGGATGATGATGACCCCTATTTTTTTAATGTATCCCATCATGGTCTTACAAATATACTTGCCACTAGCTGTAATCCTCAATATGTATATGTCCCAAAATGTTCGGATTACGACTATCGAATTTTAGATTACGATGGGAACGAATTTACCGCTAGTACAGCGCAGAACATGGGAATTGAAGTCTGGTATTTTTCCTTCCATTACCTTGCTACAAATAACTGGTATACCACTCCTGTAGATGCTACTCAATCTTCACAATATCCATTTAAGCATTCTTTCGAAGAATCAGGGGCAGTTGAAATTCATGTAGCTGGTCGCAGCAATACTACCGCGGGATTTCAATTGTCATGCACCATGCTTCTTTACGTTTACCCGCAAGAACCAGATTTAGATTTTACATTTAACGACAATGTGTGTCCTTGTGAGGAGGTATGCCTGAATTTATCCACAAATTACCCCTCGAAACTTTTTGACATCCATGTTCTGGAGTGGGATTTAGGAACCGGTACACCTTATGCAGGAAATCCCTATTGCTTTATACCCAGTAACGATTTAGGGTGGACAGCAGGCGAGCATACAATTACTTTAAAGTCCTCTACGATTTGTCCTTCCGCTTCACCGATTAACAAACAAGAGGTTGAAACATTAACAATTGTAAATCCGCCATTATCCTTTTCTGAGGATATATCCTGTGCGACGGTGAATTTTACAGCGAGTAGCAGTTGTGCAGCGTCCTATCAATGGTATTTTGGAGATGGAGATGGCAATCATTCGAACGTTCAGAATCCAAGTTTTACCTATCTACAGTCTGGTACCTATAGTGTGACCTTGGTAAATCATCTCTGTTAGAGGCTTGCGATGATAATCTCTGGAGAGGCATTGAACTTCAGGAAGGGGTGTCAAGCGGAATCTATACCTTTGAAAATCCGTCTATTCAAATTGACCAATCTGAAATTCGAGATGCGCAATATGCAATTTGGATAAAAGAATATGACAGATACTCAATCAGTCAATCAAGGTTTATAAATAATTTTGTTGGTTGTTATTTTAGTGGATTGAGTGAAGAGGCATTAACTCAGGTGTATTCATCTGGGTCATTTATACGCAACTGGTTCGAGGGAGTCTCAAACATATTACCGCCTTATTCAACTATGGCTAACACCACGACACAACCCAGTGCCGCAGAAGTGTCTTCTGCGCTTCAATCATGGGCAGGAGTTCAGCTCGACAATATAAATTTGATAACGATAGGCTCCTCTTCCGGACTTCCGACCGTTTATTCAAATATTTTCAAGAATTTAGCAAACGGAATCGTTTCCCGTAATTCGAATCTTAATGTTACGCGAAACTTCTTCTTCAACATCAGTAGCTCTTATCTCGGGTATCTTCCGTTAAGTACTACCCTGTTCAATGGCAACGGTATTGCAGCTACCGGTTCGTACCGCGACGGCTGGGCATTTAATCGGTGGATGTATGAAGAAGGGTTTGCTGGTTATCTTACCAATAATGCGGGTCCTCCTACTTTTGTCAATTGCTTTCAAGGTATAGGAGCCGATAACATGACTATAGAGGCAATTGTCAATAAAATGTATAACACCGGAACCGGTGTTCGACTTAGCAATTCAAGAAACGGGAGTGTACGTTTGTGGGATAATAGGATTCGCGCTTCCACAGGTATTATATCTACGCAGAATAGCCCTGGGCTTATTGCAATTCAGCAAAACAGAATTGAGGTGGCAGGGACCGGTATCGGATGGCTCGGAGGACACCGGAGCGGTATTACTTTATGGGATTATCCCATCTATTCACCTTCACTTCCAACCGCTTCTATCATGGAGAACTTTATAACACTCAACAATTTTGCACATGCAGACGTTTCGCTTAATTCTGTCCATCGGGCCAGATGCCTCAACAATACCGTTGAAATGAATGTCCCGGATTTTAATTATTTCGGGTTGGAGTATAACGCCTGTACCGACTTGACCGATGCTTATAATTATATTTATTCAACAGGAACAGATGTGCATTTTTTGAATGCTGACTTACCTGTAGGGATCCATTCTCATTATACCTTCGGTTCACGCAATCTGACTCTGCACCAGTGCAACAGCGTTAAAGACATCAATATAGGAATGAGGTTTTCGATGTTTAATAATAGTGCCGATATAACAGGTAACCTGTTTAATTATGACAGAGACCAACTTATGGCGGATGGGGGTAGTAATGTAGGTTTGTTTATTGACCAAGATGCCAGTTTAGATCCTCAACCATTTATGGCGAATTTATGGCATAATCAAAATGATTATGGCGTCAATGGTGCTCGATGTAATGGACCTTTAGTTAGATTTGATGTTGGTAACAATGACGTAAATCTGATGCCTCCCGATGTATTTCCTCTATTCGGATTCTTTTTTGGTCCGCAAAATCACACTGATGACAACCCATGTGAAGAAGAGCAGATGCATGGTAAAAGAGAGGCCCTCAGCCAGTATGACAATAAGGTGATCGAGGATAGTATTCATTATAACCGCTTCGATGAAGAAATGAAATGGCAGAGCGGGAAATTGGTATATCAGAAATTAAGAGAATCTCCTTCACTCATTGATAGCGCTGTTAATGGTTGGCAGTTTTATAACGAAAAGGAAGTCGGTGTAACTGGTATGTTGGCACGTATGGATGAACTGATTAGTGTGGCATTGACACCTGACAGTGTGATGCTAGAACAATTGATGGCCTTGCAGGACAGCATTGGTGCATTTTTGATGGTGATGCGGCAATCAGACAGCACCAGAACCCGCTTAGCACGCGGGGCGCTTTATGAAGCGGATAGCATTGCAAACGAGGAGCTGATGGCGCTATATGGGTGGGTGTGGCCATATACGGAAGGTGCTCCTAATATGGACAGCCTGCTTCTAGATTCTTTGATGTCATATTTAATCAGCGATACAAGTACGCCCGAGGCCCCAGATACAACAGCACTAAGCCTGCTGAACAGCCAAATTTATTTTGCTGATTCGCTGATTTGGGCTTATACCCATAGCTATGACAGTATAAAACACGTAATGGATAGCACCCGTAATGGAAAAATTCTTGAGGCATTGGACAGCAATGAAGCTATTACACCAACCATGCCCATCGAGGCGGGCTATAAGGATGTCAATACCATTTACCTGAACACCCTGGCAAGAGATAATAACGCTTTTGACAGTACGCAATTGACCCGGCTCCGTCAATTAGCATCCCGCTGCCCAATGAGGGGAGGCGAGGCGGTGTTCCGCGCGCGAGCTATGCTGGCTTTAGTAGTAGATACATTCTATGATGACGATGCAATTTGTGCTACCGATACGCTGGCTTATAGCGGAAAGAAGGGGAAAGAGGAGCCTGAAAAACAACAGCCGTTAGCGAATGAAAAGGATGCGGAAGAAGAATTGAAAGTAGCCTTGTATCCTAATCCAGCGATGGACTTCGCTTTTATTCAACTGAACAAGGAAGTGTCGCCGTTACAGCTAAAAATAACAGATGCAGTAGGTAAAGAAGTATTTAATGAGCGAATTACTACCTCGAATGGCAGATATAAAATAAACACTTCATCATTTAACAGTGGAATATACTTAATAGGATTATACAGTTCCGAAGGCAAAGCATATAGCGGCAAACTAAGTATCTTTATGAAATGATAATTGCAAAACGGTACTTCATCTTTGTCCTTTGTTTTTGTTTTTTACTCTTTGAGACAGGAGCCCAGAAGCATGACTATATTTGGCTAAGTGGTTATGATGCATATCCACATCCTGTTTATAATGAATTGGACAGTTTTTATTGGGCTACAACTGTCTTGAATTTTAATCATGAACCGGTAAGCGTTAATATTGATTCTGTATCAATGAGTTTTGACAGAACCAATACAAGCTATGCAGACAATGACGGGGCTTTATTATTTTATACCAACGGAATATTTATTGCCAATGCGTTGAATGATACCATAGAAAATAGTGACAGTTTGAATGCTGGTTGGTTCCAGTATATATGGGATCCGACCGTTCAGAATATGGGGTATAGAAACGAACAGGGGATATTAGCTTTTCAGGACTTAGTAAATCCGAACAACTATTATCTAATTCATTCCTTTAATGACAAGGTGTTATTTCCCGCTGGGGTTTATACACGCAATATCCTAGTTACATATCTGGATATGACAGCTAATAACGGTCATGGGAAAGTACTTTATAAGAACCAAGAGATACTAAACAATAATCTTGGCTCGGCGTTAGCCGCTACCAGACATGGTAACGGAGAGTACTGGTGGATTTTAGTACAGAAGCGCAACTCAAATTGTTATTATCGGATACTGATAGATGAGAGGGGACCTCATATTTATTCTGATTCTATTTGTTTGGGTTCTGTTGTTAATGACAATGATTATGGGGCCGCGTGTTTTTCGCCAGACGGCAGTAAGTATGTTTATATGAGCTATTACACCGGTATCAATATTTATGATTTCGACCGGTGTAGCGGCTTATTAAGTAATCCAGTAAATATTTCCTTACCGGTTTTAGTAGATTCGGGCTGGGCCGTCAGAGGTGTTGCTATATCGCCTAATAGTCATTATTTATATGCATCGCTTACAAAACATCTATATCAATTTGACTTATGGGATGCAGACATTGCTTCCAGTATAGACACAATTGGAGTTTACGATGGCTATCATTTACCTCGCTTCAATGTTCTGCAAAGTCTTTTCCATGCTGCTCAAATTGCTCCTGATGGTAAAATATATATCAGTTGCGGCAACAGTATGCAGTTTTACCATGTTATCAATGATCCTGATAGGAAAGGGGATTCGTGCCATTTTGTCCAGCGAGGGCTAACATTACCAAGCCAGAGTTTGGGTGTTCCAAGTTTTCCTAATTACCGGCTAGGGAAATTGGCGGGGAGTGAATGTGATACAATTACCGGTTTGAGTGAAATGGGAAGAACAGAAAAAGAAAACGTGCTGAGAGTATTTCCAAATCCAGCAACAACAGATGTTACTGTTGATTATGGTTTTACTGATTGGAGTAAATCTGGAAATGTAACAATGGATGTAACGAATGAGTTAGGGCAGATAGTTTGGCAGCAAAGGTTGCCACAATATAGCGGGTTTCAAAGGGTAAATGTTTCTTCTTACCCTTCGGGCATCTACATTACTTATATCAAACGCAACAACCAAATCATTGCCACAGCCAAGTTTGCGAAGCAGTAACCATAATGTTACCCCCTCTCACACCACACACTATACTTGCGTCCAAAAAACATGGACACCATCGAATTCATCCGCCGTTATCCGGTGTATCTGGCCCAACTCGAAAGAGTGGTGAAGCCGGAATACCACGTTATCATAACAACCCTTAGAGACATTGACCCTCATGACATTATTAAGCCACAGCACTACTTTAACAGCGAGGCAGAGGCAATTGGCCTTGTCTTCACCCTATTCCAGAAGAAATTAAATTCTCTACCTGACACGGGCAAAGATTCAAATGCAGAACTACAAACCCAGATTGACACGGCCAAGAATATTCTTTCTGAAAATGGCATACAATCAACTGGCTTGTGGTGTATTGAGGATATAATAGACAAAGCAAAAGAGATGAAAATACAGTGCGGCAAGAAAGACGCTCAAACGATACTGACTAGGATAGAAAATGAATTTGATGCCGAGTTCGGAATAAACTGGCAAACGATAGCGGACGGCATACGCGAGTATTTCCAAGAAAAGAATGAAAAGTGAAACCAAGTAAACATACCATCATGTTATTGCCGCTTTCATCAACGGATAACTTCTGCATTGTATCGGCCTATCTTCACGAAAAGACTGCCGAAGTGAACCAGTTATCCCATTCACAACTAAAGACAAAGCTGATAAATCTCGGTTATGGATTCATTGAACTGCGTAGCAACTATAACTATTTCCATAACGGAATACAGAATCAATCTACTGATAAATTCTTGTTCATTCGGAAGGCCAATCTTCATGACATGATGCTACTTGCTGAGAAATACGGCCAATCATGTGTGCTATATAAAAGAGAAGAAGTATTGGAAGTTTTGGATTCCAGGGTAGGCCGGGTGTTGTCCATTTTTGTATTTAGAAACGGAAATGTTAGTGATGATTTTAAGACAGCGTATACAGATTACCTGACAAATAGAAATAAGTTCAACGATTCGGTAGACCTCACCTCACTCGAAAAACTGCATATTCCGACAAGTTTAGAATCCATGCTAAGGTTAAAGAACAAACAGGGATTGGCCACAGCAGAGTGGATTGAATTGTTCTGAGGTAAGATAAATAGATAAAACCTACACACATGGAAATAGCAATACAAAAAAATGAGAACGGCTGGTCTGTTTATGTTGAAGGAATATCGTGGAATGCCATCACAGCGAACTTTATTGAAGAGGCCGTGAATGTTTATGTTCTCACCTTTATTACTAATGGGAGGTACACTAGTTTTGATGACCGTGTCAAACAGCAGGACAACAAACTCACTTTCTGTAAAGAAAATATGCGGGTGGAAGAATTGTTGAATCGTTTATCTGATATGGAACTAGACGAACCGAACGATGCAAGGTTCGGGAACAAGAAGTTTTTTGTGAATCGGCTCTTCACCGACGCCTATGTGCTGACTTTTTGGGAAAGAAAGGAAGTAGAAAAGTTCATCCTCGATATTTCCGAGTGCTACCTAAACGAAATAAAGCAATCCATTAAGGCCGGCAGACCGTATTCTACCATCGGGGTAACCGAGGATTTAGTTGGGTCACCTAATTTCGATCGCTTTTTGGACAAACGGTACAACCGTTGGCACGACCTGGTTGTAAGGGAATTTGAAGAAGGGGTCAAAAACGGGACTATTTTCTGTCCGGGATGCAAGTAAGCCTGTACCGATGCTGACCATTCACTTCCTTTAGCTCTTCTTTTCGCTCCTAGACTCACTTATTGACCAAAGCAATAAAATAGCTTGATGGTTTATTAGTGTGTCCCAGGAGTCGCCTAATGAGTCCGTTGTAAAAATATCTTCTAGCATTTTTTAGCAAGCGGTGGAAGGTTACTGCTTGGAAATGGAAGTGATGCCGCTCACGCTGGCCACCTGAATTCTTCCGAGGCTTTTTTAAGGAGACCGGTAAAAGTCAAAATGTTATAAATGCGAGAATCTTCTTTCACAGTTCATTTCGTTCAAACACCATTTGTTTAGTATCAAGAATTAACTTGCACTTAATTCTATGGAGCAGGTTAAAGACATACAAATATTCTATTTCCACGGTTTAAACAGTGGAGAACAATCTTCTGCATTTAAACACATAAAGGAAGTATTTCCTAATACACAACTATTGAAGTATAACTTCATTGTATACGAAAAGGCATACAAAGAGATTGAATCATTTCTGCGGAATCAAACGCTGGATAATCTCAATACTGTTTTCATCGGTTCGGGTCTGGGTGGCTATTGGGCGAATTTGTTTTGCTCTGTCTTTGGCATTCAAACTATTCTTATCAATCCCTCACTTCGACCAAGGAAAAACTTGCTGAAATATACCAATGAGGATTTTATTTGTGAAGCAAGAGCTTACCTATTCACAGCAGAGCCCGCGAAAGCATATAAAGAACATCCGATTAGAATCTATCCAAGAGCAGTATTCATCGGATTACTGGATAATGTGGTAAACTATCATGAGACTGAAAAAGTGCTCGGAAACATTGCCAAGTTCATATATCTGCCTGATGAAGGGCATCGGCTAAAGAATCTGCAACCGGTTCTCGATATGATACCAAGGCTGGTTAATACTTTCTTATGATAACGAAAATTCATTTTGTTCATTTCAGTCGACCCTCGATTTGAGATAAGTCTGGTACGTAATACTGATATAGAAGGGCGGGTGAAGATTCATCGACGTTTCCCTATCCAATCGCTAAAATTCGCAAGCGAAAGGAACGTTTTCCATCACAGATTTTTCCTTTTCCACGGTTTCCCGCACTCTCGTGTTGTCATTATTTTCTAAACAAAAAAACACAACATGAAACTGGAAACAGCAGTAAAGAAGGTTGCAGAATTCCTTGCAAGCAATCCTGGCTCTACAAAAGAGGCCATAGGTAAAGCCACCAAAGTTAATGGTATCGAATTGACCAATGTTATAAAGCGCTTGCGAAAAGAAGAGCGGCTGGTCGAAGAATATCCTGATGGTGAAGTGCCTGCCTTCTCTATCAAAAATGAAGAGCAGACAGAACCGGTCTCGAATGAAACCGAAATACCTGTTGAAGATGAACAGCTACCTGCTAAGAAAGGCCGCAACAATGACAAGTATCAGTTTAACGGTAACAGTTATGGTAAGGGGCCTTTAGTAAGAGAAGTTGTCAGACAATATGTGGCCGGTCGGAAAGTAACATTGAAACAACTGAGGGAAGCATTTCCTGATGAACTATTGAACCGGTTTGGCATCTTTCAGGAAGAATCCAAAGCGAAAGAACTGAGCGGTGCACGCGACCGCTACTTTTTCAAAGACGAACATCACATCCAACTTGGTGATAAAAAGATAGTCGTAGTCTGTAATCAATTAACTGCTCAGAACATCCAACCTTTCCTGAAGACAGCCAAAGCCCTCGGATTTAAAATCAAATAATCAACTCTCTTTTTTGTTGTCTCTCTATGGTTGAGAAACGGACGCTCCAAAGGCGTCCGTTTTCTTTTATAGTAGTTCTGCTCAGTTTGATGACCAGACGTCAACCGTGGGCGCCTAATGCGTCCGTTGGCGCCACTTTTGTCTTTAGTGACGAATTGGTTCTGTGTTACTCAATAATATTTTCGTGAAGGCCGAAACAAGTTCAAGCACCAAGCATCTGCCTACTCTTCCGGCATCTTGTAGTCAGGCCATCTCTTTTTATATTCGATAATGAAGTCCCGGATGCGGGCACACCTGATATAAGACTCCGTCCTCTCAAAGTATCCCAAAAGGAGATCAAACACCTCAAGTCCGACACCATCAGCGTCGCCATCCGGTTCAAACAGGAGGAGGCCATACGTCGAGATGTTCTCGTACAACGTTGTCACAGCAGGCTCTATTTCTGCATCACTCAATTCTGGTTCGAGATTTTTCAGTCGACTCTGTTCTTTCATGGGCACAAATTTAATTGAATACCGTCTAAGGATAAGTTATTACGCTACCCCCTGTCGTGGTATTCTTCTACACTCGCTGTGACCGGCATTTATAAATCCGTGCCGGACTTGAACTTATGTCAGATAGCAACAGACCAAACAATGAACAAACGTATTTACCCGCACTCCTATATAGGACTGATTTATCGGTGACACGGATAAAACCAGCTAACGGACGATACTTCACCCTCGAAGAGATGCAGCGTGCTGTGGGTGGGCGGATTGAGATTATACCATTGGACAGAGACGGTTTAGATGACCGGGTGCTGGTGGTAGATGAAGAAGGCAAGCTGATTAGCTTGCCGTTGAATGTTCTCGCCACACTAGAATGGATTAGATATTACGGGGAGACAGACTTCGTAGCTGGTGATGCCATCATCTGTCACCCTGAGCTAATCAGGTGACCTGGCACCAAGAAAGCATGAAGATTGAATGGTACAGAATTGAGTGAATAGTGAGAGACGTTGCTTAAAAGAATTCTACAGCTTTCAGATATTTCATGCGAAGTAACTTATGTTCAAACGAACACAGGTTGAAACCGATCACCCACCCGAGCACCTGTACCTCGCTTTCATGAGCTAGACTTATCTAATTGGTTTGTGATCCATCTGAGTAGGGCGTATTTTACTTTCTTTGACTTTACGTCTAGGTCTATTACATTTATACTCCACTTAGCATGAGTCATAAAGTCAGTGCCATTCTGTTTGCAACCGAGGAAGCTCTTCATGACTTCGACCGATTTACCGATGCGGATATTGCCTGTGAACTTTTCCAGCTTTTTGAATATCGTATGCTGGAAGAAACTGGTCTTCTGGAACAAGAAAAAAAATATGCAGACTTTAATGATGAATTCGATCTGAGAGAAAGAGAATTGGTTAAGCTGTCAGAACTGATTGAGAAGTTGAACTATGATAGTACACGAATGCTTCAGGAAATAATTTTTCTCTACAATGCCACCACCGTTGGTTATTTTAAAGAGGTAGTACAACTTCTAACCAATTACATTAGGCGATTGGAGGGGTTAGGTGCTAACGAAGAAATTTTATTCAACGAAATTAAGAGGAAGGCGAATGAAAAAATAGCAATCAGGTATAGAAGGGGAAGAAAAGAGGAAATAAAATATGAAATAATCCCTGATAAACCATTCCTTAAGTTTGATGAATCTATTTTAATCGACTACGTGGAATTCCTCAAGCAGCAAGTTGATCGCTTCAAAGAGTATATTTCACAATACCTTAACCGATCGCCAAAGGTTCGGTCAAAGAATATTCCACAAAGTAGTGAGGCAAAGTCAATAGGATTTACTTTAGATGAAATAGAACAGGTATTTAGAAAAGATATGTTCGATAAGTTTGTGGAAATTTGTAATCGATATACAACACCTATTATTGAAAGTGAAAAATTGGTTAGAGAGGCCCTAATTGAATTAGAAGATTCAAATTATGTCTGGATAGGGTTGAGGATAGGTAAGAAGACAAATGATATAGGAGATAGAATTATTGTCGTTGAATCCCTCGGACATTTTATCCATACGCTTATTGAAAAGCAATACATACGAAAGGGTATACCCAAAAGGAAACTGGCAAGAATATTTATATCGCATTTCCATATTAAAGCCGCACCCAAGTATTTAGCCCAAGAGATACTGCTGCAAGAACGATTCCATCCTTTTTTCTCAGACATAAATTAGTTTACACTAGACTCAGGTTCACCCGTCCCGCCTGCCAAAATTCGTAATTGGCAGGTATAGCCTGTTTCCCCTATAAGACCTCCTTATTTTTGTCCGCTGCTTTATTACACCGGTTCCGGTCAGACCTGCTGACCCACCACTTAATAAGCAGTTTTGAATAAAACAAAATACAAAACTATGGAATTCAGAAACCCGAAGGACCTAAAACCACATGAAGCGCACTCGCGCATTTACTTGCCAGGCGAAACGCTATCGCTCGAAAAAAGTATTGAACGACTTGGCAGAGTAATCAAACATCCAATTGATATTACCCCTGAAGGAGAGATACTGGCCGGGGTAAGAAGAAATCAAGCCGCCATCAATCTGGATATGACTGAGGTTCCGGTTAATGTTGTTAATCTGTCTACCATAGAGGAGATAGTGGAACACATTATCGAAGATAACCTCCAACGGGTAAAGACATGGGCGGAGGTATACAACGAAATAAGAGAAAAAAGAAAAATCTTAGGTAATCGGCAGGGAGCGCGCACGGATACCACCAAGGAAGAAAAAATTGACACCAGAAAACAGATCGCATCAGAACTCGGCATCAAGCCTAATGTAGTGCGGGTACTGGAATTGATTGGCGATCAACCGGAACACAAGTCTCTCCTGGAACGGGACACCGAACATAACACCGTTAATAAGCTCGAAACCGATTATGAAAAGCGGCTGTCGGTATCGGAAGAAGTGGTAGGTGAGGAATTTCCGATTGTTGACCTAGAGCCCCATTACTGTCCCGTATGTCATAGTTACCCACGAAGGATTATTACCGATTACGTTAACAAGTTGATGACGTACGTGGATGACAAAGAACAAGCCATTTGAATTTTCTAACTAATAAAGTATCTATATGAACACAATTAAAATATCCAACGAACAACCTGATACATCTATTGTTCCCGAAACATCAGACATATCACATCTTGATGATCCGTTCCGTAACGACCAACCTGTTAATGGAACTCCTAATCTAATAATCCCACATTCTGTATCACCAGTTTTTGATTCGGTAAGCTTGTTTACTGGAGTGGGAGGTATGGACCTTGGAGTGCATCAAGCGGGAAGTACTGATACTGGTATAATAAAAGTAAGACTGGCCGTAGATAATTGGAAAGCCTCCCAACAGAATTACCCTTTGAACTTTGAAGGAGATTTTCTGTGCAAGGACATCCTTAAGGTGCCAGGCGACGAAATACTGGAACGCGTCGGTAAAAGACAGGGTGAACTACATAATATTCATGGCGGTGCCCCATGCCCTGGATGGTCGGCCCTCAACCGAAAGAGAAACAAGGGTCATGCAAGCCTGCTTGAAACCAATCTGTTGACGTTTAAGTTCGTGTCCCTTATTTCAGAGATGCAACCGCACAGCTTTTGCATGGAGCAAGTCGACGGGATGGGTGACCAAGCTGTAATCAACGGCTTCCACGAATTGAAGATGCGGTTTAAGGATGATTTGAAGAACTATGTCATTGAAGTTAGAAAAGTTAACACTCTATCTCGGAGTGCCACAAAGAAGAACGCGATGGATATTTATTGGTTGGCGGCGCGACACTGGAGTATTACCAGTGTTTCCTAAACCGATCAAGGGTTCTCTTGCTCACTTGACCATAGGTGCTGTCGATCCAGAGATAGACTATATTGAGATAAGCGGTAGCCGGAACCTGCGCAAAGAACACACAGAATTTTTCAGTACCATACCGGCCACGGAGCACGTTATTCTTAAACTCAAAAATGGGGAAACACTCAAAATGAGCGAACGCCCCGACCTGTTAATGAAGGTGTTCGGATACCCAGAAGATTTTAACATTCATCCGGACCTTACTTTTCCCGAAATTCTACGGCTAATTGGCAACTCAGTTCCACCGCCGCTTGCGAAGGCAGTGTATACCGGGATACTCCGTCAATTACTTACCCTGAAATAAATCAGTCATCCGTGCAAATAATTCAATAACTAAAACAAATAAAAATGACAAAGACAACAACAAAATCTTCGACAAATCTCTACGACAATGTTATCTCAGGTAAAGTTTTGCCCAAAATCCATAATAGGCTGAGGCCAATGGTAAATAACGCGTATTATGATTTGTCTATATTGAACCAACTTCAGAAAAAGGTTGGTCCAGTTAGAGCCGACCAAATGACTGTACTTGTTTGGGATTATTATGATGGTTCTTGGGAAGATTACACATTAAACCCAACGACCGGTGAGGTATGGACGAAATTTCATGACGCCTACCCTCCCTCACATAAAGCCATACGGTTTGTAGGTCACGAGAAAACGGAGCTATCCATAATTTGGGTCAAAAACGTTTCATTTAAGGAACTGTATAATGTCATTGCCACCGCACTATTGAAGAAGGGTGTTAAACCATTTATCGTTCTTAGCAAGGTTGCAATCTTGACCTTACCTGAAAACGAAATAGTTGCTGTCGAAATAATAAATGCAACTCGTTCCAGTATTGGCAGAAAGAACAAACCCCAAAATAATTGTCAGATAAATAAAATTGTATCAGACGTAACTTTTGTTGAACTTCAACAAAAGTACAAGCGACAGAAATTGCAATACAACCTCACCTTGTGTTCTAAGAAGATGGTAAGGTTCAAATGCCGTGAACCGAGTTGTGTTAAATTGAATCTGACATTGCCCATTTTATTTTTTTGTATCAAACAAGGGTAACACCTATCAGTCCTCGAAGAAATATTTCTAATAATCAAACAAACTATCTTATGAATAACATATTTAACATCAATGAGTCCGAAACACTTCATCTAAATGCACAAGAACTAAATAATCTGATACTCAACTAAAATGTAAACTGGAGCGCGATATACCGCAAGAAGGTCGTATTGGAAGGGCTGGACTTCTTCCTCTTAGATAAAGACCTGGTTAAAGTATACGGAAATAACCAATCCTGCCTACTGACACCATTGCAATTGTCTGTGTATGACTGTATAATGGGGGCAAAAGCAATAAGGGCTTATTTCTATTACGACATCTGCCAATCCATTTTTCTAAAATACTGGCCCAGTGAATTCGAGAAGCTGATGGTGAAGCCAAGATAGCCAAACCAAGAGAAAACGGGAAATAATTGGTACGGAAAACGATGGGGTTAACGCTGCTAGGTATGGCGCAACCGTCCTTATGGAAATAAGGTGATGTGTCGTTACCCACAGAGCTTCGCCTATGCAAGTGTTTTCAGGAACCTGTATATCACCACCATCGCCCAAGTATCCATACCGCAATAATCAATTAGGTTCTGTCTTTCACTAGACCAGTCTCTCTCAGGTTCGGCTATCATCTTCATGAACAAAACACTGGCGTCGTCGCCATTATTCACCGTAAGGTTCTTATAACTGAGCTTAGGTGCGACCACCGGTAACACCTTTTTGATACTATACGAATCTGAAAATTTGTAATGATAAAGCCACTTCTTCTGGAAGGGCAACGCCAGATCAAGCAGACGATCTATCACCGCGTTGATTTGTGATTCATACTTTGGAAACAAAATTGACAGGTGCCCCAACTTGGAGCGCTCAAAGCCGATGTTCCAAACAAGTATTGTCCCATCAGTGCCCAAGTCGCGAAGCAGAGTGACCAAGAAGTCTTCCCTGAAATCTAAACCGGGTTCGGCCAAATAAGCATGACTAACCGGTTCAGCGTTTTCGGATTCGATTATATGAAGCGAATATTGAAAGGGTGTCTGCTCGTAAGGATTTGTGCGCTGGAACTTCGGCACCGCGAACCGGACAGTCTCGAAATCCAGAAAGTGAAGGGGATAAACCATCTTGTCCAGAAATTCTTTCAACGGTTCCGGGTTCAAGTATATCCCGCGATTGATATGTGCCTCGACTACATAATTATATGGCGGTTTAAGTTGTTGCCAGTCCTTCACATCAGTAATCTTCTTGACACCTGAATGGTACTGCCGGAACCGTTCTTCCGTTTTTCTATAATAACCGAAGTCAAGAATGGATTCATCCGGTACATCTTTCCAACAGTGTTCTTTGAAGTCACAAGTCCAGGGGCTGGTACATTGTTTGCCGATGGGCGTTTCAGGACAATCATCACCGGTCACCACGTTCTTTAATTCGGTCACCATCTCGCTTATCTCATCCTGTAATGCAATTACAAGCGGATACAGCGATTCCATCTTGAACAATTTCTCAACTTCTATTTCACCGTGCCGTTCATATTCATTATTGATGTGGATGATGGAAATGTCTTTCAATTCAATTCCGCAATTAGTCATTACCCAAAACTGCAGAGCTGCATCTGTAACGTTGACGTCATGAACGGTAGTGGATGATTTGACCTCGTAAGCGTACCAGCCATCTTCTTTCTTCACCAGTATATCCAGCGCAGCCAGAACGCCGTCGTGCTGGAACGCTGCTTCATATATTACAGGAGTACCTTTTGCAACTAACTTCGCCGTCATTTCTATCGAGGGTTGATAGTTGTATGGAGTGGCCGGACTGGCATCAACTCCACCGGGGAATAATTGATGTGCAAGTTTACCTACTTCATGACCTTGGTCAAAGATAAATTGCTTACTAATTGTCGTAGGACGAAGCAAATCCCTTCTGTTTTTATACAGCCACAAACTCTTACTGCAAACGCAACCTCGGATGAAAGTAGATTTAGATAAAAGGTGTTTTGTACTACTCATTCATTGTGAAAGTATCACTTGGTTTTAAAGGGAGGTGAAATTTTCACAATCAACAACTTCTAGACTCATTGTATGGATTAAAGAGGTTTCTATATTATTTATTAGTTTTCGCCTCTTTTCTGACTATAATTTGGTGATAACAGGTCCAAACTTTAAGATAATAAATGGCATTAAACATATCGCATCTCGAACATGAGATAATTGACCAATATCTTTATGACGAGCACCCAACTCGACCTTGGATAATCGGTTTCAGTGGTGGGAAGGATTCCACCATGCTTTTGCAAGTAGTTTGGAATGCGCTTAAAAAAATTGAACCGGTTCTTTTAACTCGACAAATTTATGTAGTGTGCAATGACACACTTGTTGAAAATCCCAGAATCGTTAAGTTCATAAATAAAACGCTAAAGCGGATTCAGAAAGAAGCCAACCTAAATAATTTTCCAATTATTGTAGAACAAACCACACCAAAATTGGATGACAGTTTTTGGGTGCGACTAATTGGGCTGGGCTACCCAGCCCCAAACAAATTTTACCGGTGGTGCACAGAGAGATTAAAAATAAATCCAACCACCCGGTTGATTACTGAAAAGATTGGAGAGAATGGGGCAGCAATAATTTTGTTGGGAACACGAAGCGATGAAAGTTCAAACAGAGCAGCATCAATCAAACGTCACGAAGTAAAAGGGCAGCGTTTACGTAAGCATCAACTCCCAAACGCTTATGTGTATGCACCCATAAAGGATGTAACTATAAATGAGTTGTGGCAATATCTCAATCAAGTGCCCCCGCCCTGGGGAGGTAACCATAAAGAATTGGTAACACTCTACAGAAATGCCAATAGTGGTGATTGTCCTTTAGTCATTGACGACACAACACCAAGTTGCGGGAACAGTCGGTTTGGTTGCTGGACTTGCACCGTTGTGAACAAAGATAAATCAATGGAAGGTTTGATTGAGAACGGTGAAGAATGGATGCAGCCGTTGGCTGACATCAGAAATTTTTTAATTGAAACAAGAGACAATCCAGAAATTTGGAGAGAGAAACGTAGACGCAATGGTGATATAAGTGAAAATCTTTGGGGGCCATATAAATTTGAAACGAGAGTTGAAATTTTAAAACGAATATTGAAAGCTCAAAAATCATTGGAGGCAACTGAGGGCATTGAACTAATAACACACCAGGAAATGGTATTGATTCAATACCATTGGTTCAGAGATTGTTTTTTC
Source organism: Bacteroidota bacterium (assembly GCA_016722375.1). Classification (NCBI taxonomy): domain Bacteria; kingdom Pseudomonadati; phylum Bacteroidota; species Bacteroidota bacterium. Next base: position 384,919 of record JADKJG010000006.1, read on the forward strand.
AAAACGAAAGTATCACAACTTTATAATCGCGTATTCAAAACACAAATTGATATGAGTAAACAAGAAGAAAAATTCAAACAGGAAGCAGACCTGCTAAAAAAATCCTGTAAGCAGGAACCAAAAGATGTCGAATTTATCCAAGACCTTTTGGCATTACAAAAAACCAAAACGTTAATGATTCGGAAAAGAGGTTTGCAATCTGATATTGACAACCGGTTGAATCAATTTATTGAAGAATTAAAAAACCCAAGTTAATAACAGTAAATGACAATTAAAGAAATTGAACTCTACAATTTTCGCATCTACAAAGGCGAAAACTCCATTGACCTAACTACAGAAGGAAAGAAAAACATTTTCGTTATAAGCGGCAGAAACGGCTTTGGGAAGACAACCTTTCTAATGTCAATGGTATGGTGCTTGTATGGGAAAAACATGCAAGAAGTTGACGATTTGTATAAAAAAGAAATTGTTGACCAGGGAGGTTACAGCAAATACATTGTGAATTCTCTTAATCGTTTGGCAAAGGCTGAAGAAGACCATAATTTTCATGTCTCAATCACTTTCACCAATGTAAATATTCCCGAAGTTCCTTGTAAAGAAATCGTAGTTAAGCGCAGCTACAATGCAAAAACAAGTGTTGCAGAAGAGGTAGAAGTTTTAATTGATGGTTACCCAAGCGAATTAGCAAAGGAAGTTGGACAAGAAATTTTCATTCGTGAATTCATCATGCCAATAGAGATTGCAAAATTTTTCTTTTTTGATGCGGAAAAAATTGTAAGCCTTGCGGAAGTGAACACCGCTGAGCAACGTAAAAATCTTAGTCGAGCATATTCGGAGGTTTTAGGAATTAAAAAATATGAAGACATTAAAAACGAGTTAGAAAACCTGCAACTTAAGATTCGCCAAGAATCTGCAAGCGCAACAGAAAAGGGACAGCTAAAACAATTAGAAGCCGAAGTAGAAACTTGTGAAGAAAGAATAACCGAAAATCACAAATTGATTAGTGAACAGAGAGAAAAACGAAACGAAAAAAATAAAGAATCAAGAGATATACAAGAAAAACTAATAAAGGCAGGAAGTCTAATTACAGTTGAGGAACTGCAACGCATAAGAGAACAAGAAGATGAATTAATAAAAAGACAAACCGAATTGCAAAATGAGTTGAAAGATTCCTATGACATCATTCCATTTGCAATTGCAGGAGATAAATTTTTAGAAGTGAATCGTCAATTGGAAAATGAATCTAATCATAAAGCAGCGCAATACAAAGACGAGAATGTAAATGATGTTACCAATAAAATCTTAACGGACTTATTGAACATTCCTAAGCCTGAAAAATTAGCCATTGACCATCAAGTGCATGATTTTTATGCGACAGCTTTTAAAGGGTTAATTCGCAAGCATTTCTTTTCCGATACCAAAGCATTACCCGGAGACTTTAAAATCATTCATGAATTTTCTGATTCAGAAAAAAACGAACTGCAAGCAGTTCTAAGCAACATTAAATTGTCTTTTCGAGAATCTTTTAAACGTATTAATGGGGACTATAATCAAACAAGAAATGAACTGAATGGAATCCGTAGGAAAATCAAAGACGCAGAAGCAAATCAAGAAGACCCAATCATAGCTGAGTTTCGAAAAAACAAGGACCTTTTAGACAAAGAAGTAATTCGCATTGATGACACTATAAGTTCACTTGACAGAGAGATTGGAGAATTTACCAATGAGAAAACTCAAAAAGGAAAATTGATTGAAACACTTTCAAGGAAATTGAAGGTATCGGAAAATAATGTTGAAAAAGATACAATCATTGCCCGTAACATTTCCAACTTGAAAGATTTCATTTCAAAATTCAAAGCCAAGAAAAAGGAATCTTTAGAAGAACAAATCTTGAACGGCTTAAATACCTTGCTTCACAAAAAAGGGTTCATCAAAAAAGTTGATGTTGAAATTATCGGTGACGATATTGATATAGTATTGAAGAATGCAAGAGGCGAAGAAATCAAAAAAGAGTCTTTAAGTAAAGGCGAGCAACAAATGTATGCGACAGCTTTGCTTCGGGGGTTAGTAGAGGAAAGCGATATACAGTTTCCTGTGTTTATTGATTCGCCAATGCAGAAATTTGATGAACAACATGCTGAAAATATTGTAAAATACTTTTACCCGAACATTTCAGACCAAGTAGTAATATTTCCTCTTATCAATAAAGAATTAACCGCAAGAGAATTTGAAATTCTTTCCAAACATATAGCTCAAACTTTCTTAATTAACAATGTGCATGAAGATAAGAGCGAATTCATAGCAATAGAACCAGACAAATTTTTTAAAACCTACAACCGAATGTATAACGATGCTGATTAACCTAAGAACCTCAGAAGCCAACAAGCCAGTAGTTCAAGAACTAACAAAGCGGCTTAACCTTGGAACTGAAAATGTAGTTTCGAGAATTGCATTTGCATACTCTCTCTCAAAAGGAGTAAAACTAAATTTGGAAACAGATTTGCGAGACAGCAAAGGCAAGGAATACAAAGACGATATTTTGTTTGGGAAATATCGCGATTACTACATGGCTATGGTTTGCCAGCATTACAATCTTTATAAATCAGATAAAGACATTGGCAAGTATATCAAGATGCACATTGACCACGGTTTGACTTTGATGAATAAGTTATTTGAGGAAAACAAAAATTATTCCGGACTTGATTTCCTTTTAGAAAACATTGAAAGAGGAATTGAAAAATTAGAGGGAAATGATGTTACAAACGATGCGATAATTTTTGATGAACAAACAAGAAGAAGCAGGATTTCAAACAAGGATTATTATTCAAGTGCAATAAAAATTCAAGTTGGAAAATCGCTTGACGATGACAATATTTTGTTCAACCTCAACGACACAAGCATACACAACAATGCACACATAGCTGTTGCAGGTAATTCGGGCACGGGCAAAACTTATTTTGCAAACAGCATTTTGAAACAAGTTGCAGAGGAAACGAAAGGCGAAGTGAATTTTCTTTTTCTTGATTTCAAAGGTATCACAGAAGAAGATGAAAAAAGGAATCACACTTTTTTCAGCAAAACAAAAACGGAATTAATCAAAGCACCTTACAAGCCCTTCCCTATCAATCCGCTTTCATTCATTGACAATGTGAATGAGAAAAATAAAATAATGGGCATCAGTAAATTTGTTGACATCATTACCAGTTACAGTAACATTGGTAAGAACCAACAGCAAACTTTGAAAGATGCCACACGGGAAGTATTTGCTTCAAAGAAAGGTGGGCAATATCCATCATTCAAAGAAATTTACGACAAAGTATTGGAAATAGAGGGGGACAAAGCAAGCACCTTAAAAGAAATACTTCAAAGTTTAAGTGAGTTAGATTTATTTGAAACTAAGGTTGATTTGAAAAACAGTTTTCTCAACAAAAATTACTATTTGAGTTTGAGTGGCGACTTGCCAAGAAATGTTCGTTTTACTTCGGTGTTTCTTATTATCAATTACATCTACAACACTTTCATGAATATGGACAATGCACCCATTGAAGGTAAGTGTCAGGGCATGAGATATGTTTTATTGATTGATGAAGCCCATGTAATTTTTAAAGAAAAAAAGAGCCAAGACCTATTAGAAAAAATACTTCGTGAGATTCGTTCCAAAGGTGTTTCGGTAATTTTACTTTCACAAGGCATTGAAGAATTTAATCAACCTTCGTTTGATTTTAGCAGCATGTGTGAAACCGCTTTTCTGTTTGACATCAAAGACAAGACGAATTTAAAAATGATGCAAAAGTTTTTAGGACTTGGAGATAAAGACGGACTGAAACTAAAATCAAGTATGGAAAAAATTCAGAAGTATCAACTCGTAAGCAATTTGAAAGAATTTAAAGTTGCAGAACTATTTAAAGCATAATAAATTTCTTTCATTATGGAGTCAACAGAAAAAATTTCAAAATGGAAAATCTTTGGAGAGATAATTTCCATCAGAACAACTGCGCCATCAGGTAATCCAGAGTTTTGGTTGTATTTTGTTTTGATAAATCTTGTCTTTTGTGCCTTGGGAATTTATGTAAGCATATTTACTGACCTTGTTGACAAGAACAGATACTTTGATTTTCGTGCACTCAATACAAATCTTGGAACATTCTACATTGCAATTTTAGCGTCAGGGTGTTTTGACTTAATTCTTTCAAGAGCAAAGATTATGAAAACGACACTCTCAATGTTTTCTATTGCCATTCTTGTATTTGGAATTTTAGCATTAATTATTTCAGCCGTTGTTAGGTTGCGATTTGCATTGCCAATAACATTTACTTTTTGCATTGTATCACTTTTTATTTGGTGGATAGCAAATGCAGAAAACGATAAACTAATGATGGATGAAGTCTCAATAAGCGATATAACGGGTGGAAACTTAGCACAAAAAATTCTTGGTGATTTAGGCGACTTCAAAACAAAATAACTATGAATCACATAGAAATACCGGCAATAAAAATCTCACAACCTTTTGGTGACTTTTTCTCGTGCAAGTTCAAAGCTAAGGACTTACTTGAATTAACTTTTTCAGACCCGTTAAGATTTATTGACGACAGTGGAAAGATGGCAGGGAATCAAAGAATATTAGACGATAGAAGAATTGAAGAAATCGGAAAGTATATTCAAACAGTAGATGTTGCATTTCCCAACTCAATAATTATTGCAGCAAACTATGGTATCAATGGTGCTCTTTGCGAAGATGAACTTAGAAGATGGAGATTAGTTCCAGTAGGCAACAACGACTTATACAATCTTATCATTCCAACGAATGAAAAACTTGCTTCTGTTATTGACGGTCAGCATAGATTAAATGGTTTTTTAAATGTGCCCAACCATTTAAAAGATATTGAACTTCTTTGTTCGGTATATCTTGATTTGCCAAATCCATACCAGGCACAAATTTTTGCAACTATCAATTTTAATCAGAAAAAAGTTGACAAAAGTTTGGCTTACGAACAATTCGGTTTTAATTTAGATAGTGAGCCATCACATTCGTGGTCGCCTGAAAAACTTGCAGTATTTTTTACAAGAAAGTTAAATCAAGACGATAAGGAGAAGTCAATTTTTTACAACCACATTATTCTTGCACCGCAAGATGATAATTTAATTTTTCAAAAAAAACCAAAACAACTTTCATGGGCTATTTCAACTTCAACTATCGTTGACTGCATTATCAGTTTATTTTCTACGAACAATAAGCGAGATAAATATCTCTTACACAAATTTCAAGTTGATGAAAGAAAAAGAACCGTTCTTGTTAAGGATAGTTCACCGTTCAGGCAAATCTATATTGCCAACAACGACATTGTAATTTATACGGCTATCTCTAATTTTTTCAAAGCCGCATACGATACACTTATTTCAAAATCCAAAGAAGGCTCTTACATAAAAAAGACAGTCGGAGTTCAGGCGCTTTTTGATACTTTGAGAATAATTTCTGCAAAAACTTTGGAAAAAAGCAAAGACCTAAGTGAAGCATTTTACTCATCTTATCTTGTCAAAGTTCAACAAGTAGATTTTAAGGATAATTTTTATCAGGCATCAGGAGTTGGTAGGGGTAGGATAAAAAACACAATTCTTTATGCAAATAATTTAATTGAGGATTCAGATTTGAAAGATTCTGACCTAACTGAAATAAAAAGAATTTTAAAGGGTAGTCCACAGCAATAAAATGTTTCTAATTCAAATATCTGTTATCCTAATTGCGATTCTCCTAATCGCAAATATCATTCTTACTCTCAAGGCTGGCAAAAAAGAAGAAGGCAAAGACCTCACTGAAATAAAGATTTCAGTGTCATCGCTCATTCAAGATTTGAAAGATACGGAGACCAATTTGAAAAATGAGTTTGTAACCAACAGAAAAGAAACGGCACAAGGTTCGAAAGAATTAAGAGAGGAGGTGGGCAACCAGTTAAATACTTTCACAAAGACATTTTCTGATTTGCTTTCTGCATTGACAAAAACAGTAGAAGATAAATTCACTGCATTTCAATCCACGATTGAAACAAATGACAAGGAAAGTAGAAAAGAATTGAAAGAATATTTGGAAGCATTCAAAACCGAATTGAATGATGCCTTAAAAGATTACAGAGAACGATTGAGAGAACAGTTTGAAGAGTTTGAAAAAAACCAACGAACACAAAATGTAGCAAACAGCGAGAAGCTTTCAGAAGTAAAAACCACTTTAGAAAAATCGTTGAAGACATTGCAAGAAGGCAACGAAAAAAAGTTGGAAGAAATGAGAGTTACAGTTGATGAAAAGTTGCAGAAAACTTTAGAAGCAAGATTGTCAGCATCATTTGAATTAGTGAGTAAGAATTTAGAATCGGTGCAGAAAGGTTTAGGCGAAATGCAATCATTAGCTACTGGTGTGGGCGATTTGAAAAAGGTATTGAGCAATGTAAAAACAAGAGGCATATTAGGCGAAATTCAACTTGCAAACATTTTGGAACAACTACTTGCACCCGAACAATACGATGTGAATGTGGTAACTAAAAAAGGAACAAGCAACCGAGTTGAGTTTGCAATAAAAATTCCACAGCAGAACCAAGACAACAAAGTTTTGTTGATGCCAATTGATAGTAAGTTCCCGATAGAAGATTATTACACATTACTTGCAGCGTATGAGGCAAGCGATGCAACAGCAGCAGAAGCAGCAGGAAAAGCGTTAGAAAACGCTATTAAAAAATCTGCAAAAGACATTCATGAAAAATATATCAGCCCACCCGACACATCAGAAATTGGTTTGTTATTTCTACCAATAGAAGGCTTGTATGCGGAAGCAGTTCGAAGACCAGCACTAATGGAATTTTTGCAACGAGAATATCAAATTATAATAACTGGACCAACAACTTTGTCAGCCATCCTGCACACTATTTCATTTGGTTATAGAACAATGGCATTAGAGCAACGTAGCGGAGAAATCAAAAAACTTTAAGTGCAGTAAAAACAGAGTTTGGCAAGTTTGGTGATGTGTTGAAAAGGCACAAGAAAAAAATAAACAAAGCAAGTGAGGATATTGATGAATTAGTTGGCGTGCGAACAAAAAAGATAAATGCCACGCTAAAATCGTTTGAACAACTCCCTGCTAAAGAAACTGAATTGCTGTTGGGAAGTGCTGATACAGACATAACAGAGGACAACGAAAATTAAAATGGCAACTACATTTCATAAAACAAAACTGACCGTTTCATTTGATAATTTTTTTCAAAGAGCAAAAGAGATTAAAGAATTTACAAGTTCAAAAGGACAACGCTATAAAGTTTTACGAATTGAATCCAGTGAAATGTTTTTTCTAAGATTAGATGCAAAGGGGAATAAAGAGTGGAAAATGAATTTGAAAAATGTTTACCAAGCTTATAAAGAGTTAGAAGATTTTGCAACCATTAACTTCAAGCATTATGTTCCCATCACTCATTCTCCTGCAAGAGGATTGCTGCTACATTTAGCTATGTTACAATAGGTTTAAAACTATAGCAAAGCTTTAATACGTAATGAACTATACAAACACCACCAGGCTGAATATTTTGTCTAAGAGAGCCCAAAACATTCTTGAGCGGCTTGGCGGTGTTCAGAAAATGCTTGAGTTCTATTCAAGTGGGCGTTCATTTATGGATTTGTCCCATTCCGGCAGAAAAACAGAATTGGAATTAAAAGTATTTTGCGAGAATTTAATTAAGTCACAGAATGCAGATTCACAACAGACGTATTCCAACAATACAGAAAAACAGGTAGTTGAAAACATTAATGATGCAATGACGCATTATTTTTCTAATAAAAAACTTCTGAGTAACGTTACTCAGAAGTTCTTAACTAAACTTGAGGAGAGTTTTATGATTTCATTGAACGACTCCCAGAAACAACTTTTTATAGTAACTCATTTTAATCCGTATTTCAAGTTTGTTAGAAAATCTTCTTTTAGTGATTCCTTAATGAGGGAACTTAATAGGTTACAGCGTAGAATGCTGTCCTTTACAAAATTTGAAGGTGCAATTGAGGTTGTTCATACCGTGAACACAGAACCTGGCCATGAACTTCAGTTAAGCGATAATTTTAAATTCAATTTTTTATTTTCTACTGCGCTTTCATCAAGCGATGCAGAAATATTTCTTACCGATGACAAATATGTTTTTGAACGCTTAATATCTGCCTTCCTCAGGACAAGAAAGTGGTCAAAAAAATTGAAACTAATAGTTCGTCATTTCTTTTTTAATGAAGAGATGTTAAGTATAAAGCAAGTTGCAGATTTAAGTGATTGTTCTGAACAATTGGTCAGAACGTCAATTACTAAACTAACTAATGAAATAATGCCTAAAACCATTGAGGCAATTTTGTCTGAAGTTGAATTTGAAGAATTTGACCTATTTCATTCCGATGATAAAAATTGGTTTATCGCTGAACCTTTTAAAAAATTCAATTTCAATGGAGAGTTATTGACTCCAAACTACAGACTTGGCTATCATGCACTGAAGATTTTCTATAGGGATAAATTTTCTCTCCTTGATGAATTGCTTTACGATGTTTTGGAACAGAATAGAACGTTTGGTTACGAAGATGGCTACTTGTTTGTTTCGGAAAAATATATCGAGAAGGTTAACCTAAGCGGATTGATAGTTTTTCTCGAGTGTGAAATTTATGAATTTGAAAGCGTAAGATTTGACTACAACTTACAGGTGTTGATAGAGCGTTTTTATAAAGAGAATAATATATTGATTGAAAAGACTGAGGTTGAAAAAATTTACAGATTCATTTTAAAAATTAAACTGAGTGAAATAAGCATTGCCGTAGGTAACCTCAAGCGAAACGAGAAAAAATTATTGAATGCCAAAATCTCTGAAATTATTGAAGATTACTTAACCAATTCGAATCAAGCTAAACGCACAAAGGAGTTAATTGCGGTATTGTCAGAAAGCAATATTAATATAGATAGGGCACAGCTACTACTGACGCTTAAAGGTATGCCCGAAACTTTTATAAGGATGGGTAATGGATTATGTGGCTTAAGAAAGTGGTCTAAATCACAAAACCTTCAAGGAAGTATTCGAGAAATTGTCGAACATCAATTATCAAATATAGATACTCCATTACACATTTCTGAAATACTAACGCTGTTAGGTAATTTTAGAGATGTTTCGAAACACTCAATTGTAACCAATTTGAAGTTAACTGAGAATAGAGTGTTTAAATTTTTCAATTGTGCATTTATTGGCTTGGCATCTAAAAAGTATGATAGCTATTGGAATAACATCCCGCGCTTTATTCCAGCAAAGTTTATGGGTGTTTACAGGAATAATCAATTAAGTGAAGAGATGAAAATAAAAAAGCTAATTGAGTTTGGGTATCCTGAAGTTCATGTTAGAAGTGTCATGAATTCTAAAAAAAATAAAGAAGTTAAACCTTTGGATGCCAATATTTGATTCACACTTTCTTCGCTATACAGAAAAGCATTCCCATCCTTTGTAAATTCAAATTTCCCTGCCTCTCTCATGTGGGTTATATCACATGCGCGAACTTTAAGCGTTTTCATTACCTCTTTACTCTTTAGCCAGTTTGACTTTGATTTCTTTTTGGTAGGCATAAATTAAGGTTTAAGAAACCATTGCCCTTAATCCACTCACAACATTTTTTACGGCATCAATTGCAACATCAATTTCTTTTTTTGTATTGAATTTTCCAATTGAGAAACGAATGCTGCTAAACGCAGAAGTTTCATCCAAGCCCATAGCAGTAAGCACATGAGAAGGTTCTATGCTTGTGGAAGTGCAAGCGCTTCCGTTGCTAACAGCAATTAAGGGCAAATCACTTTCGGGATTACTTAAGCCCATAATCACAGCATCACTATCAGCACCACGAAACAAAATATTGGAAGTGTTATACAAACGAGTTTCTGTATTTCCGTTTACAGAAGTGTTTTTAATTTTGAGTAATTCAGATTCTAAATAATTTCTCAAACTCAAAATGCTTTCAGTATTTTTTTCCATTTCCTTATGTGCCAAAGTACAAGCAGCACCGAGGGCAACAATAGAAGGAACATTCAGTGTTCCGCTTCTCATACCCTTTTCGTGACCGCCACCATGCAACAGCGCAGGTATCTTCACTCGATTCAAGCGTTGCCTTACATACAAAGCACCTACCCCTTTTGGAGCATATAACTTGTGTCCACTCATACAAAGCAAATCAACTTCAAGCGAATCAACATTCACAGGAATTTTTCCAACCGCTTGTGTTGCATCGGTCATAAACAAAGCACCAACCGAATGTGTGAGTTCAGCAATTTCTTTCATTGGCTGCATGACACCGGTTTCATTATTCGCCAACATAACTGAGACAAGAATTGTATCATTCCGCAAAGCATTTTTCAGTTCTGCTAAATCAATTAGTCCGTCAGATTTCACAAGGAGAAATTTTATTTTATAACCTTTCGTTTCAAGATGCTTGCAAGTATCCAAAATCGCAGAATGCTCAGTGCAAACTGTTATAATGTGTTTGCCTTTTGTAGAATAGCTTTCAGCAACACCCTTAATTGCCAAGTTGATTGCTTCGGTAGAACCACTTGTAAAAACGATTTCGTGGGCTTCTGCTCCAATCAAATCCGCAACCTGAACCCTTGCAGCTTTTACCGCTATAAGCCCCTACCCCAAACTTGTGAGAACTATTTGCATTGGCAAAGTTGTCAGTCAAAAACGGCATCATTACTTCCAATACCCTTTTATCAACGGGAGTTGTGGCATTATTATCGAGGTAAATTAATTTGTTTTCCGTCATCATAGTCTTTACAAATATAGGTAAGGATTCTCCTCCAGCTAAGAAAAACATTCTACTAAATACACTTCATGAAATTATTTTCATCTCACACTTACTCGTGTCACAGGTTTCTCGCATACTAACAGAAACAAAACTACAGGCAATGCTACCACCAATTAAAAAGTATAACCCGAGCAAGAACGAGTATTACGTTCTTAGAGACGGTAAAACACCAGGCATCTATTTCAGCTACGATGAGGCATTAAAGCACAAGCACGATGGGGATGAGCGACCTGTCGCACGTGCTTTTAAGAATTGGTGTGAAGCCATATACTATTTTAAAACAGGAGAGATTATCCCTCCCCCACCCATAAAAAAGGAACCCAAGCGGCGACCGTTATTTTGAGAAATACCGGACTGCCTACCTTTTTAGGAGAAGTAATTTCTTGACTTTTATTGCCGTGTTTCTGGACACATCGTGTAGTTTCTGACACTGGCTGAGGGAAAACCCCTTCCGCAAGTCGGCAGCAAGTCGAGGATATTTCTTTAATAGAGTTTCATCGTCTTGCTTGCCTTCTGGTCTTCCTACTCTTTTACCTTTGTGTCTTGCATTGACCAAACCTGATTTAATTCGCTCTGAAAGAATTCTTCGTTCTTCGGCTGCCAGTTCGGAGTAGATGGCGATGATAATATTGGTCACGAAGCTCTCTTGGCCACGGTCATCTAAGCTTTCCAACCCGCCCAAGTTCCTGAACACGATGGCAATCTTCTTAGAATGCAGGTAGTCAATTGTATGCCGGATGTCTTTCGCGTTTCGACCGATGCGGCTGACCTCTGAGACTATTACCTTATCGAACTCCTTACGCGCGGCACATTCGAACAACCGCTGCAAGTCTTCGCGTTCGTGGAAGGTCTTTGTGCCAGTAATCTTAGTGGCGATGGTCTCAACTACCTCAAAATGCTTCTGCTCACAGCACTGGTTCAGTTCAAGAATTTGTCGCTGGTAGTCCTGCTTGTCTGTGCTGACGCGGATGAAGAGACAGGCACGGGTAGTCGGTCGGTTCATAATAATCTAATGGTTGTTGTGAACCGAGTATAGCAGATTCCGGTGAGCATAAGGAAGGTTAAAAATTGACTAACGTTTATTTTGAACCGGCCAAACTCTCAATTTACAATAATTGTAAGTCAATCCTACTCATAATTTCCTTTGCTTGTCCTCCTTTGATTCTAAGCCCACTCAATAGAAACCATCGGCACGGGCAGGGACAATGCCTCAAAGCATTCCATTAATAGGTGCTTAGCCAGCGCCGCGTCTTCCGGTAAGCACATTATCGAATCATGAATCGTAACAAATCTGATTCCTTTCTCTATGAGCTTGGGTGCAACGACCTGATACATCACTGCCGATTCGCTCCGTTGCATTAAGCAGGCCACAAGAGTATAGGCATCATTGCTTTTCGCATACCGGTACTTCTTTCCAGAAGGTCGAATGATATTTTTTAACGTAGGAAGTAGGGATTCATCTGACTGCTTTATAGCCTGAAACATCTTGTGAACGCTGGGAAATGCGTGCCGAAACATCTCGCGGAACCTGCTATTTTCTCCGTAAACGCGGGTTTTAGAGAATAATACAGAAGAGAAAAACAACTTCTTTATCTTATCTCTCGCTTCCTTGTCTTTGTTATCTAAGCCCATACCTTCCATTATGAACTCATACAACCTGCCTTCCACGCACAATCTTCTATATAGGAGAAAGTCTGCTTTCCGGGTATATGGTTCAGCGGTGTCTAACAAGGGAATGAACTCAGGCAGATGATCAGTTATTAAGTGACTGGTCATAAACACCGCTGAAAAGTAAGGTTGTGAGTTTTTGATGTCCAATGCCATGAGCGGCGTATCGGGATGCCCTTTGAATCGCAGATATTTTCTGTATTCCTTCGGCATGGTGGTAATAGGGGTGTGTAGGCGTTTCCCAAAGTCATCTGTTTTGAACCAGGCAAATTCCCAGTTCATCAAAGCCTCTGCTTCCAGAAACTTCATGTCATCGGTTGTTTCATAAGACCCTGCTTGCTTTGGAATACCTACATTAAATTCGATGTCATTATAGAACTCAAGTAATCTGGCGTAGACCAGTTGCTCTGTGGCAACGTTAAAGACCATCTCTTGACATTCCTTCTTGTGTCTGTCTCTGGTTCGCAGCACGGCCTTTATAAGCCAACCTTTAGACACCGTTTCTTTTCTAAAAGATGACTTACCTTCATAGTCTGCCCTCACTTTCCATCTATACAGTTGTGCGTGCCCCC